>JBFJUC010000028.1:0-15766 GCA_041624875.1 Alcanivorax sp. | reverse complement strand
GGAAACCTGGGCCGAGATCTGCAAGGCCATCTTTGCGTTGATGACACCCACCCAGTGGGAGATTCGTGGCGTGGAGGATTTGCGCGGTGACACCTCTTATCTGGTGGTCAGCAACCATCAGTCCTGGGTGGACATCGCCGCCCTGGTGCAGACCTTCAACCGCAAAACCCCGTACTTCAAATTCTTCCTCAAGAAAGAGCTGATCTGGGTGCCGTTTCTGGGGCTGGCGTTCTGGGCCCTGGACTACCCGTTCATGAAGCGCTACTCCAAAGAGCTGCTGGAAAAGCGCCCGGAGCTCAAGGGCAAGGATCTGGAGATCACCAAGGCGGCTTGCGAGAAGTTCGCGGACATGCCGGTCACCGTGGTCAATTTTCTGGAAGGCACCCGTTGCACCCCGGAAAAACAGGCTCGCCAGCAATCCCCCTACAAACATCTGCTGCGGCCAAAGGCCGGCGGCGTGGCGTTCGTGATGGCGGCGCTGGGCGACGATCTGGATGCGCTGCTGGACGTGACCATCGCCTATCCAGAGGGCAAGCCGCCCGGCTTCTGGGCGCTGCTCAGCGGTCAGCTGGACCGGGTGATTGTCGATGTGCGCACCCACAACCTGGATCCGGCGCTGTGGGCCGGCGATTACCAGGAGGATGCGGCGTTTCGCGCCGGCGTGCAGCGCTGGGTGAGCGATCTCTGGGAACAAAAAGACGCCCGTATCGAGCGTCTTCAGAAGGAGTGGTGACCGCCGGGCGCCCGCCCGGCGATGCGGCTCAGAAGCGGAAGGTGGCCGCCAGGTAGGGGCCGCCGATTTCCAGGTCGGAGTCCAGGCCGCTGACGTCGTCCAGTTCCACTTCCAGGCGGGAGTAGCCCGCTTTCACGCCCAGCAGGAAGTCGGACTGCCAGCCGATGTGCGCGTCGAAATCACGCATGCCGCTGCCGTCGTACTCAATCGCATTGATTTCCCCGCCCACGTACACGCCGGTCAGCGGCAGGTTGGCGCGCACCGCGCCGTGGGCCAGCGGGAAGGTTTCACTGGCGCTTTCCGACGCCACGTTGCCGACCGTCTGCGAGCGGATGGTGAAATCCGCGTCCATCTGCCGCACGGTCAGGCCCAGGTCCAGCTTCACCACGTTGTCCAGCGGGCTCCAGTAGAAGGTGCCGTCCAGCATTTCCATGTCGTACTCGGAGACCACGGTGGTGGCGACCGGGAACGCCTCGCCGTTAAACGTAATGGTTTCGTTGAGGCGGTTGCTGGCGTCGTCGGAGAGGTCCATGTAGCGCAGGCGCACATTGGGCAGCACCGGAACGGCGTGTTCCAGGCCCACGTAGAGCACGGTCTGGTCGGAGTCGTCGAAGCCCAGATCGTCCTCCATGTCGATGTCGTTGCTGCCGGAAGCGATGCTGCCGGAGGTGTCCGGGCTCCAGGCGTAGCCGCCGGCGTAAACGTCGACAAGCGGCGCCGCCTGTGCAAAGGGCGCGGCGGAGAGCGCGGCCAGGCCGGCCATCAGGGTGATTTTTTTCATAATACAGGGTCCTCTGTCTCTAATAAGAAAGCATCAAAGCGCACCGGCTCAGTATTGCATCCACCCCGCCGCATACCAAGTAGAGTGATTCTGGTAAGCTGCGCCGCTGCCAACGTCGAGCGCCGCGCATTCCGTATCGCGCGGCGGCCCCAAGAAAGAGTGAAGCCATGTTTCTCGATGAAATGCCCGAGGGCTTCCGCTATCCGCAGCCGGAAGACGAACAGGACAAACAACTGCTGGCCCGCATCGAACGCAAGGGCTGGCATCACCTCAGCGTGGACGGCGCCGCCGGCGAGCCGGGCTATGCCTTCACGCTGGGGCACTTCCTCAAGCGGGACCACCCGGAACTGATCGTGGTGGGCCTCAAGGACACCCTGGCCAGCCGCCTGCTGGATAGCGCCGCCGTGGGCATCACCGGCCTGGGGCGCCGTTTGCGGCCGTTCCAGGTCTATGGCGACATCGCCGACGGCCTGGAGGTGGTGTTCCTGCCGGTGGCGCTGCCCGCCTACAACGAGTATCTGGGCTACGCCAACTGGTTCTACGCCGACCTGCCGGCGCCGTACCCGGCGCTGCAGATGGTGTGGCCGGACCCGAACGGGGTGTTTCCCTGGCAACCCGGTTATGATGCCCGCTTCCGCCGCGCCCAGCCGCTGCTCGGCGAAGCGCCCGAGGCGCCGTCGCTGCAGTAGCGCGCCGTGGAATAGGCAGGCGGGCCCCGGCTCCGTTATCCTCGTACCTGAATTTTCGTTATTGGAACCCCCATGGCTAATTCGTTGCAGGATCAGCTCCTTAAATCGGGGCTGGCGGACAAAAAGAAGGCGCGCCGCGCCAAGCAGCAGAAGAAGGAAGACGCCAACCGCGCCAAGCGTGGCGAGATCGAGCTGGAGGACCCGGCCGAGCGGGCCCGCCGCCAGCGCGCCGAGCAGGCGGAAAAAGACCGCCAGCTGGAAGCGGAGCGCCACCGGCAGCAGCGCGAGCGGGAGATCGTCGCGCAGATTCGCCAGCTGATCGAGACCCACCGTCTGGATCGTGCCCGGGGCGAGGTGGCCTACCAGTTCGTGCAGGACAAGAAGATCAAGAAGCTGCACGTCACCGAACCGCAGCGCGACCAGCTGGCGCGCGGCCAGATCGCCATCGTGGCCCTGGGCGAGGGCCATGAGCTGGTGCCCACCACGGTGGCGGAGAAGATCCGCCAGCGCGACGAGGCCGCCGTGGTGTTGCTCAACGACCGTAACGTCCAGGACGAAGACGACCCCTACGCGGATTATCCGATCCCCGACGACTTGATGTGGTAATACGATGACCGCCCCCGGCACGCTCCTCGGCACCATCCGCACCCTGTCAGTGCTGAAACGCATCCCCGCCGGCCTGCTGCTGGACGGCGGGGATCTTGGCGAAGTACTGCTGCCCGCCCGCGAGCTGGCCGACGACGCCGACGAGGTGCCGGCGTTGGAAGTGTTTCTCTATGAGGACGGCGACGGCCGACCCCGCGCCACCCTGGGCCGCCCCAAGGCGATGCCGGGCGAAGTGGCGCGCCTGCGCGTGGTCGACACCAGCCGGGTGGGCGCGTTTCTCGACTGGGGCCTGCCCAAGGACCTGCTGCTGCCGTTCGCGGAGCAGGGCAACCGCCCGGAGGTGGGGCGATGGCAACTGGTGAAGGTGGTGCGCGACCGCGAGGGCCGGCCGTTCGCCAGCGCCCTGCTGGACCGCCACCTGGAAGACACCTGCGATGCCTATCGGCAGGGCGACGCGGTGCCGCTGATGGTGGTGCAAAGCACCGACCTGGGCTACAAGGTGGCGGTGGACAACCGCTACTGGGGGCTGCTGCAGGCACCGCCCGGCGCCACCCCGCCGCGCCCCGGCCAGCGGTTCACCGGCTATGTGCAGCGCCTGCGCGCCGACGGTCGCCTCAGCCTGACGCTGGATCCGCCCGGCGCCGCTAAGAGCGACCAGCTGGGCGAGCGTATCCTGGCCCGGCTGGACGCCTCCGACGGCTTTTTGCCGTTGGGCGACAAAAGCCATCCGGAGGCGATCCGCACCGCCTTCGGCTGCAGCAAGAACGCCTTCAAGCAGGCCATCGGCAAGCTCTACAAGGCCGGGCGTATTGAGATCCGCGACGACGGCATTCACCGTTGTTAGGCTAGGCCCGGCAGCCGCTTTATCCAAGCGTCCCAGCTCGCCTCTGTTTAGTCTCTTCTGATCCGGTCCGCTTGTGGTCCGGCGATAACAACAATCGGGAGAGTACAATGAACGCATTTATCCGACCGTCGGTGTGGGCGCCCTGGTGCCTGATCGCCGGCACTCTGGCGTTGTCCGCCTGCGGCGGCGACAGCAGTGACCGCGCCGTCGCCGACCCGGGGGCGGGCTATCAGGCCGTGATTGAGCGCACCACCTACGGTATCCCTCACATCACCGCCAACAGCTACGGCGGTGTCGGCTATGGCCATGGCTATGCCATCGCCGAGGACAATCTCTGCATTCTCGCGGACGCTTACGTGACCTTTCGCGGCGAGCGTTCCGAATACTTTGGGCCTTCCGGTGCGGCGGCCCCCATGGGCACCTTCGGCTCGCCGCCCAATCTGGAAGCGGATTTCTTTTTCCGCTTTGTGGTCGACGACGAGCGGGTGGCCGCTTTCCGTGACGCCCAGCCCGCCAACGTTCGCCAGTTGTCCCAGGGCTTCGCCGCCGGTTTTAGCCGCTACGTGCGCGAAATCCAGAGCGGCGACCACGCCGGCCGCCACCAGGCCTGCCGCGACGCGGAGTGGCTGTCGACCATCTCCGAAGCGGACGTTTACCGCCGTCTCGTGGCCCTGAACCTCGCCGCCAGCAGCGCTAATCTGTTGCCGGCCATCTCCAATGCCGGGCCGCCGCCCGCCGGCAGGGCCCTGCAACGCTCGGCGCCGTCCGAGATGCCGGATGCGGACCGCTTCAAGGTAGGCCAGGAAGCCGGTATCGGCAGCAATACGCTGGCCTTTGGTGCCGACGCGACCGAATCCGGTGGGTCGCTACTGTTCGCCAACCCGCACTGGTATCAGCTGGGCGTGGATCGCTTCTATCAATTGCAGATGACCATTCCCGGCGAGTTGAATGTATCCGGTGTTTCCATCATGGGCGCGCCCATGGTGCTGATGGGCTTTAACGACAACATCGCCTGGGCGCACACCGTTTCCACCGCCAGCCGTTTCACCGTCTATGCGTTGCAACTGGCCGCCGATGACCCCACCGCCTATATCAAAGACGGCGAAACCCGGGCGATGACTCCGGTCACCGTGGCGGTATCCGTGAAGCAGCCCGGTGGCGAGCAGGCCACCGTGACGCGCACGCTCTACCGTTCCGAGTACGGCCCCATGCTGGATCCCTCGGTACTCAAGCTGCCGGCCACCTGGACCAACAGTCAGGCGTTCACCGTGCGTGATGTGAATCTGGAGAACACCCGGAGTTTCCAGAATTTCTTCGCCTTTAATCGTGCTGAATCGCTGGATGATTTTTACCAGGCCATCAACGATTCCGTCGGTATCCCGTGGGTGAACACCACGGCGATTGGGCGGGGTGACGAGCGCGCTCTGTATTCGGATATCACCGCCGTGCCCAATGTGCCCGACGCGTTGCTCTCCAACTGCCTGATCCCCACGCTGGGCGAGCCGGTCTACCAGCAAACCGGCGTGGCCATTCTCGCCGGCACCACCTCCGCCTGCGACTGGCTCACTGATGCGGACTCCCGCCAGCCCGGCGCTTTCGGCCCGGGAAATCTGCCGCACCTGTTCCGCACCGATTACGTCGCCAACATGAACGACAGCTATTGGCTGACCAACGCCGACAACCCGCTTACCGGTTTCGCGCGCCTAATCGGTCGGGAAGACTATGCGCAGAGCCTTCGCTCGCGTCTTGGCCACACCTTGGTGGAAGACCGCCTGGGCGGAACCGATGGTTTGTCCGGCAACAAGGCAAGCAGCGAAAACCTGCAGGACATCGTGATTAACAGCCGCAACCTGTCCGCCGAGCTGCTTAAGGACGACGTGCTGGCCGCCGTATGTGGCGCGGCGGCCGGAGCCGAGGCGCAGGCCTGTCAGGTACTCTCGAACTGGGACAATCGGGGCAACCTGGATTCCGTGGGCGCGCATCTTTGGACCGCGTTGTTTGAGGGCAAGCATGAGGAATCAGCCGACGACTACGATGGCCTGAGCGACATCGCCGGTCTGTGGGCCGTACCCTTTGATCCCCTGGATCCGGTGCACACGCCCCGTGGCCTTAACGGCGCGGTGGTGGATCAGGTGTCAGGGGCGTTCTCCAGCGCCGTCGCCGAGGTGCAGAACAGCGGCGTGGCGCTGGACGCCACGGTCAGCGATTACCAGAAGTACAACAAGCCGCAAACCGACATCGCGCAGTTTGGCGGGGAAGGCTCAGAGGGTTACTTCACGGTGATTCGCAACACCTACATGCATGTGGTCGATTTTCCCGAGGGCGAGCCGGTCCGTGCCTATACGTTCCTCACTCACGGTGATTCCAGTGACCCGGCCAGCCCCTACTATGGGGATTACACCGAAGCCTACTCGCAGAAGCAGTGGCATCGGGTGCCGTTCACTCGCGAGCAAATTGAGGCCGCGTTGATCTCCGTTACGGAGATCAGCCAGTAACCCGGCAGGGGACGGCGTCCGCCGCCCCCTTTTCTGGGGTTACCAGGCCCCGCTAAGCCGCTCCACCGCCCAGACACTGGCCACCGCGATAATCGCGATGGAGCCGATCGGCACGAACCAGCGCCGGTAAGCGGCGGTGCGGCGCACCAGGAACGCCGCCGGCACGAAGACCAGAACGATCAGCGCCTGCCCCGCTTCCACACCCAGATTAAAGCCCAGCAAGGTCAGCACCAGACTGCCCCCTTCCAGCCCCAGGTCGCTGAGTACGGCGGCGAAACCCAGCCCGTGGATCAGACCGAACACCAGCGCCATTACCCAGCGGCGCGGGAAAAACCGGGGCGCCAGATTGCTGGCCGCGCCCAGCCCCACGGTGATGGCGATCGCCGATTCCACCAGCCAGGAAGGCAGGTTGACCAACCCCAGCGACGCCAGCGCCAGCGTCAGTGAATGGGTCACGGTGAAGGCGGTGACGATGCCCAGGGTGGTGAGCAGCGCCTCGCGCATGGACTCCTTGGGCTGCCAGGCGCCCTGGCGCCACACCAACACGGCGGGGAACAACAGCGTCAGCAGAAACAGAATGTGGTCGTAGCCGATCAGAATATGATGCACGCCCTGGCGGAAGAAGGTGGCCAGTGCCGCCAGTCCGTTTCCACCATCGCGCCGCAGGGTTTGCTCGCGGTGCTGGTTGCTGAGCGCCACCGCCTGGCCGGCCTGGTCGCCGAAGCGAACGTCCACCAGGCCCTGGTGGCTGGCGTCACGGTCAAACAGAAACCGGTAATTGAGCGTTAGCGATAACGGCGACAAGCCGCACTCCCCGCTCAACGGAAAGACCGCGTAGGCGCCATCCACATGGTCGTCCACTTTCAGGCCGGTGCTGTCCAGCGTGCAAACGCGTTCGTCGTCTTCGTTGCTGGCAGTGATGGTGAGACGGCTGAGAATGTGGTCGCGCAGTTCGGCGTGGCGTGCTTTGAGTTCGCCCCAGGTGATGGCGGCGTCGCGGTTCTGGTCGACCCCCACCGCGCGTTCCAGGTCGCGCAGGGCGATGTCCCATTGGCCGGAGAGCGTGCCGCCGTCCTCGACGGTGAGGCTCAGATAGCTGTCACTGGGCTTGTGGGCCAGAGCCAGAGTCGGGATTAACAACAACAGTAGTATCGCGGATCGGATCATGAACCGGCCTCCGCGGGGTTGCTCAGAAACGGCGCCAAGCGGGCGTCCTGAAGGCCGTTCTCGAGGATGAAGTCACGTACTTCCTGGGCCGCCGACGGTTCACCGGCGGCGTGCGCCGCCGCCAGGTAGACGTGCATGTCGGCGGGCTCTCTCTGGCTGCGCCAGTTGTCGCGCGCCAGGGTCAGGGCCGTGTCCGGGTCCTGCTCCACGGTCAATTCGAAACGGGCCAGTTCGCGCAGGTGGGCGAACTCCGCGCTGCGCTGCGCTGCCGCCATGCGGTCCCGGAACTGCTGCGCCCAAAGGTCCGCGCGCCGGTCCTGAGCGTCGATGCCAGCGATCGCCAGCCGTAGCAAGGCGCCGTCCTGATCGGCATGGCCCTTGAGCAGGGTGATGGCGGCTTGCGGGCGAGACTCGGCGATCAGCCAGTCCGCGTACAGATTGCGAAGATAGCGGTCGTCGCGGTCGATATCCCGGCCGGCCTCAATGTGGGCCAGGGCCGCTTGCCGGTCACCCTGTTGCCAGGCCATTTCCGCGAGTTTGGTTTGCATCCATACCGCCACGTCGTCGGGGGTATCGGTGGCGGCGGAAGCATAGCGCCGCAGTTTGGTGTAGGCGGGCACCAATTGGCCGTTCAGCGCCAGCACGCTGGCCTGGCAGGTCAGCGTCGCGCCGGTGGGGACCAGGTTGGCGGCGTTGCGGCAGGCGTCGAGACTGTCTTGGTACTGCCCTTGCACCTGGGTGACCACCGCCAGCGTCAACCAGCCCTGGCCAAGACGCGGGTTTTCTTTCAGCGCTTGGCGCAACAAATGGCGTGCTTGGGTAAAGCGGTGTTCCCCTTGGGCGATGGTGGCGGCCAGTACCTGGACGGTCGGTGGCGCGTCGGCGCCTTCCAGCCAGGGCGCTAAAGTCGCGCTGGCGTAGCCCAGGTAGCGGGGATCCCCCTCGCGCTGCGCCGCCTGAATGTACAGGCGCGCCAGACGTTCGGCGGTGTCCAGATCCCGTGGCGCGTTCGCCAGCCGTTGTTGCAGCGCGTCGGCGCCCTCCAGCGCTTGCGGTGTGGGCAAGCGCTGCAGTATCTGGTCATCGGATTCGGGGGTATAGGGCGCCGCCACGGCATGGCCGCCGAAAGCGCCGCCCAGAAAAAGGAACAGCCCCGGCAGCGTGAGCCGCCGGAGCTGATTCAGGATACCCCGTCCTTTAGTTGTTGCTCGACAGGACGTCGTCATAGGCATCCGGGTCTTCCTGATTGGTGAAACGGAAGTTGCGGTTATTGATATTCGCCGGCTCGCCGTTGGGATCGTTGTCCAGCAATCCTTTCACGAACGCGGTGAAGTTGGTGTTGTTATTCACCACCGGGTCGTCGTCGCTGTCGCCGCCGCAGGCGGCGAGCCCGACCACCAGACCCAGAAGCAAAACACTATGGCTGATTACTCGCATCGGTTTGCTCCTTATCAGAGTGCATCACTGGGGGAGCCGGGGACCGGGTTGGCCAGGTACGGGAACTCGGCAAGATAGGTGTCATCGTTGTCGATCTGGCCACTGACTACCGATGTGGCGGCGGTGGGACCGGCGGCGCGCGTACCATCCGTGTAGAAGTTGGAGCCGTTCTGAGGCGTGGACTGGGAGCCACAATTGCCGGCGCCAAGCTGACCACAGATCTTACCCATCGCAGCGTTCAACGCGACATCCACCACGTCGTCATAGGGGCGGCGACCGTTCGGGAAGCCCGCGTTGTCACCACCTACAACACCCAGATCGTTTTGCTGTGCCGGGGCGGTGGGGGCGATGTCGGTATTGAGCCGCAGCATTTCACTGGGGGTCACGGTCGGCAACTGGTTAACGCCGGGGAAGCCGGTCAGGAAGGCGGTGACCAGGTCGTTACGCGGCGTCTCCGGCGGCACGGCGGCGTCGCCGAACAGCACATTGAGCAGCACCGGCAAGCTGGGGTTGGTCACGTACTGGGCGAACTGACCGTCGTCCTTCGGTTCGCTGGCGTTAAAGCGGTTTTTGTCCGGCAGGCCGATCACCACCTCGTTCACCAGGGGAGAACCGAGACGGGAAACCTGAGTAAAGGCACCCCCTTCCACGCTGGCCGGTTTGGCGCCGGCGGAACCGGTCACGGCCGAACCCTGCGGGGCCGGATTGATGATACGGGCCTGGGGCACGCTGGCGGTGGTCCAGCCACCGATCACGGGACTCTCACCGGCGGTCAGGCAGCTTCTGGGTATCTCCAGCGCCAGGCTGGTGACGTTCTTGTCGCCGATAATGTTGCGCTCGCCGTCACGGGGACCGACCGGATTGGTGTTCACCAGATCGAAGACTTCGCCGAGATTGACCACGAAGCCTTCCTTGCGCTGACCAACAAAGACCTTGCCGTCGTTGGCGCAGCCGGGGATGGAGATCGGATAAATCGCATCGCTGGCGTAGGCGGGGTAATCGGGAATCGATTTATTGCCGATGTTATCCATCGGCTTCACGAACGTTTCGGAGCTGCTGTTGGCGTTGGTGATGGCCTGGGACTGACCGGTGCGACGGTCGCCGCTGATCATCGTCACGGTGTAGGTCTGTTCCACATTCAGCGCACCGGTGTTACCAGCGGAGATTTGGCCGATGTTGCTGAGAGGAACCGGGGTGTCGCTGTCCGCGCCGGCCGGTACCGCCAGATTTTTATATTCGTTGTTGAACTGAAACTGGAATGTCAGATCTTCGACCGCGTCACCATCGTTATCGATATGGATTTCGTAGATGGCGTTGTCGTCGAGAAGAAAATAATTAGGGCCACCGTAGGCGTCTTGCAACGGCTGATAGTTGGCGATCAGAGTAACGAAGTCCGAGCGGTTTGTTTCGTAGCTCCGGAACATATAAAAGTCGGTGCCGTCTACTTTCGGACTGCCGGTAATGAACGGGGCTTCACGGTGGCTTGACGCCAGCGCCGAGGGCGCGGTCAGAACCAGTGAAGCCATCGCCAGGGCGAGTGGCGTTTTGGCAAGTATTTTGTGCATTTTGAACCTCCAGTATTTCGGGTAGCGATCAGCACGTAATACGATCCGGGAAGTCGTTTGGATGCAGTGAGAGAAAAAGAATTTTTTATTGCATCCAATCGGCGGTAAAGCGCGTATCAGAGGGGAGACCGATAACCATGGAAAGTCGGCCCTTTGATGTGAGCGCGGCGTGTAGAAAAAGGAGTAAAACGCGCCATGAGCGAAAGAATTTCAGAGATGGTGAAACTAATGGCGCATACATCCAGGGGTGACCTGGCGTCGTTTGAGAAGCTTTATATCGCCAGTTCCCCGCGTTTATACGGGCTTTGCCTGCGCATGTTGGGGAATCGGGATGAAGCCCAGGACGTGTTACAAGAAATCTACATAAAAGTCTGGCACCACGCCGGTGAATACCACCCTGAGCGCGGCTCGCCGGTCACCTGGATGATTTCCATCGGTCGCTATGCCTGTATGGATGTGCTTCGCCAGCGTCGCGGGCATCAGGACGTGGATGAGCTCAAGGAGTCATTGCGTAGCGATGGGGTGGAGCCTCAGCAAGCGGCGTTGGCCAGCGCCGACAAAGACAGTCTGGATCGTTGTCTGCGCGAGCTCAGTGATCCCCATCGGGCCAGTATTCAGATGGCCTATTTTCACGGTCTGACCCACGGCCAGATGGCGCGCACTCTGGGCAAGCCGCTGGGGACGGTAAAAAGCTGGGTCCGGCGTGGCCTGGATTTCCTGCGACGGTGTCTGGAGCGATGAAACCCGATCATTACGAACGCAACCACGCCCTGGCGGCGGAGTACGTGCTGGGTACCCTCAGTGGGGGCGCCCGTCGTCGCTTCGAAACCTGGATGTTGGAATCGCCGCGCGTGCGGCGTCAGGTGTGGTATTGGGAGCGGCGTTTTCAGCCGTTGAACAGCGCGATTGCCGAGCGCCGCCCGCCACCGGCGGTGTGGCGCCGGATTCATGCCCGGGTCCGCCGGCCCCATGCGGCGGCGAGCGCCTGGTGGTGGCCGATGGGCAGTGTGCTGGCGGCCTCCTTGCTGGTCGCCCTGGTGATGCTCTGGCCGTCACCGCCGGTATCGCAACAGTTCGTGGGTGTGGTGCAGAACAGTCAGGCGGAACCGCTGTGGGTGCTGCGCACATTGACCGATGACGGGCGCCGCCGCTTGTCGTTGCAGGGGGTGAACGTCGAGGCCGTGGACGGCAAGGATTTCGAGTTGTGGCTGCTGCCCCGTTCCGGCGCGGCGATCTCGGTGGGCCTGCTGCCAGCCGGAGACGGGCAGCGCACGGCGCCGCTCAGTGAGCGCCAGCTTGAGGTGTTGCGCCGTTCGCGTGCCCTCGCCGTGAGCCTGGAACCGGCCGGCGGCTCGCCCAGCGGCCAGCCCACCGGGCCGGTGCTGTACCAAGTGCGGATGATCACCTTGTAAGCGCCGCGGGCCGGTATCGGGGTTAACTCGGGTCAGGGTCGGGGTCCATTGCGGTCATTGAGCGCGGCGGCGAGCCGGGCGTAGTCTTGGGGTTCTTTCGATTTCAGGCGAGGAACTCATCGTGACCACGGCATATATTGTAGAAGCGGTACGCACCGCCGGTGGCCGCCGCAACGGCCGGCTCAGCCGGGTCCACCCGGCGGACCTGGGCGGCAAAGTGATCGACGCGGTGCTGGAACGCACCGGCGTGGCGCCGGACCGGGTGGACGACGTGATCTACGGCTGTGTCAGCCAGATCGGGCCACAGACCTTCAATATCGCGCGCACCTCGGTACTCAGTTCGCGGTTGCCGGAATCGGTGCCCGGGGTGTCCATCGACCGGCAGTGCGGCTCTTCCCAGCAGGCCATCCATTTCGCCGCCCAGGCGGTGATGAGCGGCACCCAGGATCTGGTGATCGCCGGCGGCGTGGAATCCATGAGCCAGGTGCCGATCGGTTCGCCGGTGACGGAGGCCAAGGACCTGGGCAATCCCTTCACCGGGGAGATCAGCCGCCGCTATCCGGGTGAGAACTTCAGCCAGTTCGTGGGCGCCGAGCGCATGGCCAAGAAGTACGGCGTCAACAAGGACGACCTGGACCAGTTTGCTTACGATTCCCACCGCCGCGCCGCCGCCGCCACCGAGGCGGGTCGCTTCAAGCAGGAAATACTGCCGGTGAACGTTGACCTGGACGACGGCGGTGAAACCCTTCACGACGTGGACGAAGGCATCCGCTGGGACGCTGACCTGGATTCCATTCGTGGTCTGCAACCGCTGGCGGAGAACGGCATCATCAGCGCCGCCAATGCCAGCCAGATCACCGACGGCGCCTCGGCGGTGCTGGTGGCCAGCGAGCAGGCGGTGAAAGAATTCGGACTCAAGCCGCTGGCGCGCATCCACGCCATGGCGGTGGTCGGCTCCGACCCCACCATGGTTCTGGAAGGTCCGATCCCGGCCACCGAAAAGGTGCTTAAGCGGGCCGGTATGACCCTGGCGGACATCGACCTGTATGAGGTTAATGAAGCGTTCGGTTCCGTGCCCTTGGCGTGGATGAACGCCCTCGGCGCCGACTACGACAAGCTCAATGTCAACGGCGGCGCCCAGGCGCTGGGCCACCCACTGGGCGCCACCGGCGCCAAGCTGATGGGCACCCTGGTGTACGAACTCAAGCGACGCGGTGGCCGCTACGGTCTGCTGGCGATTTGCGAAGGCCTGGGCACCGCCAACGCCACCATCATCGAAGTGCTGTAGACGTTGCGGCCCGGCGTCGGTGTCGGTTCGCCGGCCGCCGGGCCGTGCGGGCCAAAAGAAGCCCGGCGCTTGTGGTTAGCGCCGGGCTTTTCTATGTTGGGCGGATAATTCGCAACTCCCCGACACAGGTGACAGGCATGGCCACAGGCACGGTGCGCAGCAACGGCGTCGATCTCTTCTACGAAACCCGCGGGCCCGAGGACGGCGAACCGCTGGTCTTCATCATGGGGCTCTCCGCGCAGTTGGTGTTCTGGCCGGAAGGTCTGCTCGACGCCATGGCCAACCGGGGCTACCGGGTGATCGCTTTTGATAACCGCGACGCCGGCAAATCCACCGCCATCCGCGAGCCGTTCAAGTACGGGCCGATGATGGCGATGCTGCGTTACATGGTCGGTCTCAAAGTTCACGCCCCCTACACCCTGGACGATCTGGTCAGTGACACCATGGGTTTGCTGGACGCCCTGGGCGTCGAGCGTGCCCATCTGGTGGGTGCCTCCATGGGGGGCATGGTCGCGCAACTGGCCGCCGCCACTCACCCGCAGAGGGTGCTCAGCGTCACCTCGATCATGTCCAGCACCAACAGCCCGTTCCTGCCGCCGCCGAAACCGGCGGCGCTCAAGACCCTGGTGGCGCCCAGGGTAAAAATTGAAACCGTGGAAGACTACGTGGCGTTCGGTCTGGGGATGATGGCCAAGCTGGGCGGCACCCTCGACCAGGGCCGCGACGAACTCACCGAGATGTTTCAGCGCAGTTGGGAGCGGGGCCTGAACCCGCGCGGCATTCGCAACCAATTCATGGCAATCATGGCCACCGGCAATCTCAGCAAACGGCTGAAAAACGTGCGCTGCCCCGCCCAGGTGATCCACGGTGGCAGCGATCCGCTGATCCGGCCCGCCGGCGGCCGTGCGTCGGCGCGCGCCATACCCGGCGCCCGGCTCGCCATCATCGACGGCATGGGCCACGATTTCCCACCGTCGGTGCAGCCACGCTTGATCGAGCTGGTGGCGCAAAACTGCGCCCGCGCCGGCAGCGCCTCAAAAGCCGCCGCTTAGCCCTGGTAGGAGCGGGCTTGTGGGAGCTTGCCTTGCAAGCGAAAGGCCGGCGTTGCCGGGAGCTTCGCTCCCTTTCGCGGGCTAGGCCCGCTCCCACAAGCCAGGTATTACCTTCAGGCGCGGTCGCCGGGAAAGGTCAGCACATCGCCGATGCAGTTGCTGCTTCGTTGAGCCATCAATAACCGCTCCACACCCATGGCCACGCCGCTGCAGGCCGGCAAACCATGCTGCATGGCGTCGAGGAGGTAAGGGTCGGCGTCCATGGTGTTCAGGCCGTGCTCCTGACGCAGTCGGTTATCCCGCTCGAAACGTCGCCGCTGCTCTTTCGCGTCGGTCAGTTCCTGATAGCCGTTGGCCAGCTCCAGGCCCCGATAATAAATTTCGAACCGTAAAGCCACTTCGGTGCCGTCGGTGTCCGGGCGGGTCTGTGCCAGCGCCGCGGCCCAGCTTGGGAAGTCGATGACTACCGAGAGCTGTTCGGCGGGCAGGGCGGCTTCCACCGTGGTGGCCATCAGGAAATCCACAGCGGCGGGTTTATCCAGGCCTTCGGGAGCGCCGTGTTGTTCGGCGTACTGAATCAGACCGTTGTCCGTGGCGGTCAGCGGGTCGAGCCCGGTCACCTCGGCGAACAGGTCGCGGAAGCGGTAAGTCCGTGAGGGCGTGTTGGGAAACAATTCGCCGAACAGGGTCAGGCTTTCGCCCACCAGATCGTCCAGCCCGAACCCGGGCCGGTACCATTCCAGCATGGTGAACTCGGGGTTGTGGCGGCCGCCGGCCTCGCCGTCGCGGTAGGCTTTGCAGATCTGATAGATAGGGCCACTGCCGGCGGCCAACAGCCGCTTCATATGGTATTCCGGGGAGCTTTGCAGATAGCCGTGGCTGGTTACCGGAATGCACTGAATATGTGGATCGCTGACGCCATGCCGGGCCAGTTGCGGGGTTTCCACTTCCAGCACGCCATGGGCCGCAAAAAAAGCGCGCACCGTGCTCAGCAGCCCGGCACGCGCTTTGATGGCCTCGAGAGAGGCGGTGGGCCGCCAGTCGCTCACTAGTTTTTGATGCGGCCCGCGTACTCGCCGGTGCGGGTGTCGACTTTGGCGATTTCCCCGACCTGCACGAACAGAGGCACGCGGACCACCGCGCCCGTGCTCAAGGTGGCCGGCTTGCCGCCGGTGCCGGCGGTGTCGCCTTTCAGGCCCGGATCGGTCTCAATGATCTCCAGCTCCACGAAGTTGGGCGGGTTCACGTTCAGCGGCTCGCCGTTGTAGAGCGTCACCTCGCACATGTCCTCTTCCTTGAGCCACTGCTTGGCGTCGCCGACGGCGGCTTCGTCCGCCTGCTTCTGGTCGAAGGTCTCGGTGTCCATGAAATGCCAGAATTCGCCGTCGCTGAAGATGTACTGCATCTGCACGTCCAGCACGTCGGCGCCTTCCAGGCTGTCGCCGGATTTAAAGGTGCGTTCCCACACCTTGCCGGTCTTCAGGTTGCGCAGTTTCACGCGGCTGAAGGCCTGGCCCTTGCCGGGCTTCACGAACTCATTCTCGATGATGGCGCACGGGTCGCCGTCGAGCATAACCTTCAAGCCGGACTTGAATTCACTGGTAGAATAGCTGGCCATAGATATCTATCCACTGTGTCGGGGAATTACCGGATGGCATTTAAGAAGCTGGCCATGATAACGCAGGAAGCGGACGGTT
>JBFJUC010000027.1:0-15800 GCA_041624875.1 Alcanivorax sp. | reverse complement strand
CTGGTACAAGGTGATGGACAAGCGTCTTCTGGAGCACGCCGGCAACGACGCCCGCAACATCAACTTCGACCCGGCCAAGCGCGAGAAGCTGATTCGCAAGTACGGGATTGAATATGGCGATGCGCCGCCCAAAGTGGCGGCGTGACGTGAAGCGTCAAAATTGATAGTTGATAATTGACAGTTGATAGCGACAAGCGCGGGCCTGGCCCGCGCTTGTCGTTTGGAGTCCGCCGCGCGTAGCATTGTTGGATGAATGACGACATCCATTTTTACGAACCCTCCGCCGGCCATGGGCTGGCCCATGATCCTTTTAACGCTTTGGTGGCGCCCCGGTCGATTGGCTGGATTTCCTCGCGTAGCCGCGACGGCGTGCTGAACCTGGCGCCGTACAGTTTCTTCAACGCCTTTAACTACACGCCGCCGCTGGTGGGTTTCGCCAGCATCGGCTACAAGGACAGCGTGCGGAACATCGAGGAGACCGGTGAATTCGGCTGGAACCTGGCCACCCGCCCGCTGGCGGACGCCATGAACCAGAGCTGCGCGGCGGTGGAGCCGGAGGTGGATGAATTCCAGCTCGCCGGCCTGACGCCGGAGCCGTCACGGGTGATCGGCGTGCCCCGGGTGAAGGAGACACCGGTGTCGTTCGAATGCCGGGTCAGCCAGATTTTGCGCCTGACCGGTGCCGATGGCACCGAGACCGACACCTGGATGGTATTCGGCGAGGTGGTGGGCGTGCACATTGCTCGGCATCTGCTTAAAGACGGGGTCTACCAGACCGCCGACGCCGAGCCGATCCTGCGCGGCGGCGGCCCGGCGGATTACTTCGGCATCAGCCCGGACGCTTTCTTCCAGATGTACCGCCCCAAATGAGCGAAGCCGTCCCCTGCCCCTGCGGTTCCGGCCAGGATGACGCCCGGTGTTGCCGGCCCCTGCATCGTGGCGCGCCGGCGCCCTCACCGGAAGCGTTGATGCGTTCCCGCTACAGCGCCTTCGTGCGCGACGACGCGGACTATGTGCGCGCCAGCTGGCACCCGGATACCCGGCCCGCCGAGCTGACGTTGGAAGGCGGCGACCAATGGCTGAATCTGAAGATCGTCGACGCCGGGCAGGACGGCGACACGGGACGGGTGCACTTCCGCGCCATCCACCGGGACGGCGAC
This sequence comes from Alcanivorax sp., assembly GCA_041624875.1. GTDB lineage: Bacteria > Pseudomonadota > Gammaproteobacteria > Pseudomonadales > Alcanivoracaceae > Alloalcanivorax. The sequence goes on along the minus strand of JBFJUC010000027.1, from coordinate 14,640 downwards.
GGCTTCGCGGTGCTGGAGGAGCGTTCCCGTTTCGTGCGCGAGAACGGCCATTGGTTTTATCTGGATGGCGAGCACACTGTCACGCCGCTCAAACCCGGCCGCAACGATCCCTGCCCCTGCGGCAGCGGCCGCAAGTTCAAGAAGTGCTGCGGCTAGCGGATCACGACCTTTCAGGCCGCGTCGAAATCCACCGGCTCAACGGCGTTGAGATCTATCGACTGCCGGGCTTCCCAAAGATCGTACGCATGCTGCAGCGCCAGCCAGCTTTCCGGGGTTCTTCCCAGGGCCTTCGACAACCGCAGCGCCATCTCAGGACTGATACCGCTGGTGCCTTTCAGTACCCGGGACAAGGTGGACGGTGACACCGCCAGCTTTACCGCCAATTGCCGTTTACCCGGATCGACCATCGCCCTTTCTTGTGCCCCTTGAGCGCGTGCAGATGGTCATGCCGAAGGGCCGGCACCGCCCGGAGGCAGGCCGGCAGTATCAAGAGGCGCGGCAGTGGCTAGCGCCAATCCGGCGTCATCACGTCCTCGACGGTATCGGCCAGATACGGGTCTCGCATCAGGTCCTTGAACAGGCGGCCAAGGGTCAGCTCCCGCAGTTCCGTGGGCTCTACCTTGGCGATGAAGAAAGAATCGGTGCCTTTCAGGTCCCGTATCGGGCGTCTTTGGAACAGGGAGGTATCGAAAAAGCCGGTCACGGCGCCCTCGACCGTGGCGCTTTCCTGCAGACGGGCCGCTTCCACGTCACTGCCGTCCTCGCCGTTGAACAGCACCATTTCGGCGAAGATGCCGGCAATGGCAAACCGTATATTGCCGCTTCGGCCCCCGGTGTAGACGCCCAGGCCCTCCGGCTCGACCACGCGCCCGGTGTAGGCGGCTTGGGGAATCAGCAGCAGCACGGCGTCGAGCTGATTGTCCCGCGCCAGCGCCGTGACCAGAGCGCTGTATTTGCCATACAGATCCTCGCCGAACAGGATCCCCGACACACTCGGCTCGGGCTCCGTCTCCGTGACCCTCAGCCACGCCTGGCGGTCGTAGTCCACCGGCACTACCTGGTAATCAAAGTTTCGGCTCAACGTCTCCTCGATGCGGGCGCGGTAGGCCTGATCCAGCCCGGTTTTGGAGACATCAACAAAGGTAGTTTCGTTGCCAAAGGTAGTGACGCCCTGATAGAACACGCCCACCTCGTCACCCATCAGTGACAGCACCGCCACGCGTTCCATCCGGTCGTGCTGGAACGAAGTTTTGCTGGCGCAGCCGGCCAGTAACGCCATGGCCACCACGGCCATCAGTACCGTGCGAATTCCCTTAAGCATGTTTCCCCCGTTCTTTTTTTGGACCCCAAAGCCTAGCTGTCCGGGCGCGCGCTGGAAACCTCCACCATCAAGTAACTTTCCAGCACATCGCGGATCACTTCCGCGTAGTGATTGATGCACGTCTTCTGCGCACGGTATTTGCCGCGTTTGAGGTACCAGTCTTGCAGCATGGCCTTGGTGAGCGAGGCAAGCAGATGGGCGCTCACATCGCGATAGACGCCGGCGGCGATGCCTTGCTCAATGATGGTTCGGAAAATATCTTCCACTTCCCGTTCGATGGCCACGGCATCACGTTTCTCCTTTTCCGGCAGGCTTTTCGCTTCCATATAAGAGAAGTAAAACCAGGCGCGCATGATCTCGCTGAGATAAAGGTGCGCCTGAATGGCGGTGAACAGTTTATCCCGTGGATCATTGATGTCGCGGGTGTGGCTGAGCAATGTTTGGCGGGTGAGCAGAATCCCATGGCCCTGAATCAAATGAATCAGGTCGTCCTTGTTACGGATGTAGGCGTACAGGCCGCCCATGCTCAAGCCGGAGTCGGCGCACAGGTCGCGCAGCGTCATGGCGTGAAAGCCCTTGGAATTGGCCAACCGCAGGGTCGAATCAATAATCCGCACCAGGTTGCGGACCGCCACGGCTTCTTTCTTGATGCGAATCTTATCCAGATTCTGGCGGTACAGTTCCCGGCAGATATCTTCCTTGGACAGACTCAGGTCCACTTTGAAGGCTTCGTAATCGGTGATCATGGGTCGTCAACGGGCCAAAAGCGCACAGTATAGAAGAGCCGGGGCCGGCTGCGCCAAACCCCGCCATCGCATCGCACCGGCCCTCAGGCAACCGACAGGAAGCGGTTCTGGGTGGCCACATCCTGCTTGAGATCGGCGCTGGTGGCTTCGTGCACCACCTTGCCTTTCTCGAGGATGTAAGCGCGGTCAGCGTGCTTGAGAGCGAAATGCACGCTCTGGTCGGTGAACAGAATGCTGGTGGTGCGCGACAGGTCGTCGATCAGCCGCCCGATCTGCTGCACGATCACCGGCGCCAAGCCCTCGTTGGGTTCATCCAGCAGCAGCAGACGCGGCTCAATCATCAGAGAGCGGGCCACCGCCAGCATTTGCTGTTGACCGCCGGACAGCGTGGCGCCGTCCTGGCCGGCCAGTTCGGCAAGCATTGGGTACTCGTCGAAGATCCGTTCCACGGTCCAGGCGTTCTCGCCCCCGGGGCCGCGCCGGTCCGCCACCTGCAGGTTTTCCCGCACACTGAGGCCGGGGAAGATACGGCGGTCCTCGGGCACGTAGCCGATACCCAGGCGGGCGATGCGGTGCGGCGGCTGCCGCGTGATGTCCTTGTCCCGCCAGCGCACCGTGCCCTGACGCGGCGGCGTCAGGCCGACGATGCTCTTCAAGGTAGTGCTTTTGCCGGCGCCGTTGCGGCCCAGCAGGCACACCGTCTCGCCTTCATTCAGCGCCAGGGTAACGCCCTGCAGGGCCTGGCTTTCACCATAGTAGGTGTGCACGTCGTCGAGTCGCAGAATCATGCGCCGGCCTCCTGTTGCTCTTCATTTTCCTCATCCTCTTCACCCAGGTAGGCGCGTCGCACCTCCGGGTGGCTGCGCACCTCCTCCGGCGAGCCCACCACCAGCGCCTCGCCCCGGTGCATCACCAGAATGCGGTCGGCCAGGCTGAACACCACTTCCATATCGTGCTCGGTGATCAGGAAGGTGTAATCACCGCTGTCCGCCAGGCTTTTCACCAACGCGGTAACACGGCGGGTTTCATCCGGCGTCATGCCGGCGGTGGGTTCATCGAGCAGCACCAACCGCGGCCGGGTGGCCAGCACCACGGCGATTTCCAGCAGACGCTTGTCGCCGTAACTGATCACGCCGGCGCGGCGCTCCGCCAGATCGGCTATCGACAGCCGCTCCAGCAGCGTCATCGCTTCATCCTGCAGCACGGTGTTGCGGGAGGCGAGATTGAACCAACGACGGCTGTGATGGTGCAGCGCGGCGAGCGCCACCTCCACGTTCTCGCGCACCGTCATCTCGGCGAAGATATTGTTGATCTGGAACGAGCGGGACACGCCCAGCCGGCTGATGCGGTGCGGCGGCAGACCGGTGATGTCCTCGCCCTGCAACAGCACCCGGCCTCGGGTGGGCGTCATACGACCGGACACCATATTGTAGAAGGTGGTCTTGCCGGCGCCATTGGGGCCGATGATGGCCAGGGTCTCGCGGGGCTGCACGTCCAGGGTGATACCCGACACCGCGGCGTTCCCGCCGAAGTGCTTGGTCAGATCTTGGATACTCAGAATCGGTTCGCTCATTTTCGCTCCAGCCACCAGTCGAGGAAGGTACCCAGCAGGCCGCGCCGGAAGAACATCACCATCAACGCCAGAACGATGCCGAGGAACAGCATCCACGCCTGGGTAATGCTGGTGATCCAGGTTTCCAGCAGGATGAACATGGCCGAGCCCACGAACGGCCCGAGGAAATAGCCGGTGCCGCCGAGAATCGCCATCAATACCGGTTCCGCCGAGGTGGACCAGTGCAGCATTTCCGGGCTGGCGACACGCAGGAACGGCGCCATCAGGCCGCCGGCCAAGCCGGCAAAGGCGCCACCGACGGTAAAAGCGGCCAGCCGGTAGCGGCGCACATTGAGGCCACAGAACGCCACCCGCTCCGGGTTCTGGCGGATCGCCTGGAGAATCATCCCGAACGAGGACCGGCCGATCAGGTAGAGCAACGCCGCGGCCAACACCACCAGGCCCAACACCACATGGTAATAAACCGCCGGGTTGCCCAGCGTCAGATTCAACCCGAGACCGAAATCACCCAGGGTGAACCCGGCGATGCCGTCGCTGCCGTTGGTGACCGAGCGCCAATGATGTGCCACGGAGAACACCATCATGCCGAACGCCAGGGTAAGCATGGCGAAGTACACTTCGTTGAGACGCACACTGAAAAAGCCGATCAACAGCGCCAGCAGCGCGCCGGCGCCCACCGACAGCAGCAGGCAGGCAAGAAACGGCCACTTCAGGTGCAGCAGCGCCATGGCGGTGGCGTAACAGCCGATGCCGAAGAAGGCGGCATGGCCGAAACTGAGCATGCCGGTGTAACCGAACACCAGGTTAAAGCTGGCCGCGAACAGCCCCATGATGAGGATTTCGGTGACGATAAAAATGTAGAAATACGGTGCGAACCAGGGCAACGCAATCAGTGCCACCAGGGCCGCCGCCATGGCGGCGAGCAAAATGCCGTGTTTCATGCGGTAGCCCCCTTGCCCATGATGCCGGTGGGTTTGAACAACAGCACCAGGGCCATACCCACGAACGGCAGCAGCATGTTCACCTCGGGCATGTAGCGCCCGCCGAAGCCGTGGATCAGCCCCAGTGCCAGGGCGCCGATCAGCGCGCCGGGGAAACTGCCCAGGCCGCCGATCACCACCACAATGAAGGATTCGATAATGATCTTGTCGCCCATGCCCGGATCAATGGCGCGCATGGGCGCGGCCACCGCGCCCCCTACCGCCGCCAGCCAGGCGCCGAACGCGAATACGCCGGTGACCACCATTTTGGTGTTGATGCCAATGGCTTCCGCCATATCCCGGTCCAGGGCGGCGACGCGCATGACGCGGCCCACCCGGGTGCGGTTGAACAGATACCAGAGGCCGGCGAGCAAGGCGACGCCGATGACGATCACGAACAGGCTGTAAACCGGATAACTGGGGCCGCCGAACACCCGCACGGTACCCTGCAGGCTGGGCGGCGGCTCCACCACGTGGATGCCGGAGCCCCAAATCAAGCGCACCGATTCGTTGATGATCAACAACAGCGCGAACGTGAGCAGCAAGCTGTCGGCGATGTCGCGCTGATAGATGAAACGCAACACCAGCCGATCGATCGCCACCGCCACCGCCGCCACGACCAGCGGCGCCAGCAGCAAGGTGGGCCAGAACGACAGCCCTACCAGATTGATCAGCGTATAGGCCAGATAGGCCCCGAGCATATAGAGCGCGCCGTGCGCGAAGTTGATCACGTTGAGCACGCCGAAGACGATATTCAGACCCACCGCGATCACGAACAGCAGCAGGCCGATATCCAGACTATTGAGTAAGGCAGCGCCGATGCCAGACATGACACCCCCGTAACACCAGGATGGAAGATAAGACCGCCGGCCCGCGAGCCGGCGGCGATGGGACGATCAAAGCTGGCAGCCGGTTTCCTCAATGGTGCGCGAGACTTTCTCGCCATCGAAGATGCGCAGGTTAGCCAGGGTGCGGATGCCATGCTTCTCGTTCATCGGCCCGGACTTGCCCCAGTTGGGACCCACCAGGGCCTGGTGATCGCCGGCGCGGAACGCAATCGTGCCATTGGGCGCATCCAGGCTCATGCCGCTGAGCGCTTGCGCCAGTTTGTCGCCATCGGTGGAACCGGCCGCTTCGATGGCTTTTTTGTAGGCGTGGACGGCGGCATAGGCGCCTTCCGCGTTATAGCTGGGCGGCACGCCGTAGCGGTCGATGTAGGCACCGACGAAGCGCTTGTTCACGTCGTTGTCGAAGCCGTCGTACCAATAGCGGGTGGACAACCACACGCCTTCCGGCATTTGCTCGCCCAGGGCAGAGAGCACCTCGGTGGCGGCGCCCACGGTGAACATGATTTCCATACCCTGTTCAAAAAAGCCCAGGTTGTTGGCCTGACGCACGAAGTTGACCAGGTCGCCGCCCCATACCGAGATCAGCACGCCGTCCGGCTTGTTCGCCATCACGCCGTTGATGAAGGGCGTGAAATCCTCGGCACCGAAGCGCGGGAAAGCGGTGTCGTCCATCAGTTCGACGTCCGGGTTGATTTCCTTGAGCGCGTTGCCGAAGAACTCCCAGGACTGGTGGCCGAAGGCATAGTCCGGGCCGATGGTGGTCCAGCGTTTGGCGCCGGTTTCCCCGGCGATGATGGCGGCGGCGTTCATGTTCTGCGCCACGTTGTTGCTAATGCGGTAGGTGTAGGCGTTGCACAGTTTGCCGGTCACGTCCGGGGTAGCGGCGTGGGTAATGATCAGCGGTTTCTTCAGTTCCGGCATCACCGGTACCAGACCCTGGGCGACACCGGAGCTGTCCAACCCCATCAGCACGTCGGCCTGATCCTGGTAGACCAGTTTGCGCGCCGCCTGGATCGCCACGGACGCCTTCCCCTGGCTGTCCTCGGTGATCACTTCCAAGTCACGACCCAGGACGCCGCCGTCCTGGTTGATTTCGTCGACGGCCAGGTCAATGCCCTGCTGGGCGAACTTGCCATAGTTGGCGGCGCTGCCGGAAAGAATATAAATCGCGCCGATGCGGATCGGATCGTCCTCGGCCCAGGCCGGGCCGGCGGCCAGGCCGGTAACGGCCACCAGGGTAATCAGTAGTCGTGCGGGTTTGAGCAGTTGCATGGCAGGTCCTCGCTCTTTTATCAGTGTTGTTGTCGTATCGTTTTTGCCGTTGCCACGGTCCGCTCAGCCGGCGAGCCGCTCGCGCAACAGATTTTTGCGGATTTTCCCGGTCACGGTTTTGGGCAGCGCGCCGAGCACCACCTTTTTGGGAATTTTGAAGCCAGCCAGCCGCTCGCGGCAAAAGCCGATCAGCTCGTCCTCGCCGGTGTCGTCGCCGGGCGCCAGGTCGACGAAGGCGCACGGCACCTCGCCCCATTTTTCATCGGCCATGGCCACCACCGCCGCCTCGGAGACGCGCGGGTGCTGGTAGAGCACCTCTTCCACCTCCAGGCTGGAAATGTTCTCGCCACCGGAAATGATGATGTCCTTGGCGCGGTCCTTGATTTCGATGTAGTGGTCCGGGTGCATCACCGCCAGATCGCCGGTGTTGTACCAGCCATCGCGGAACGCCTCGGCGGTGGTGTCAGGGTTTTTCAGATAGCCCTTCATCAGGGTGTTGCCGCGCAGCTGGATCTCACCCAGGGTTTCGCCATCCGCCGGGGCTACCTGGTTGTTGTCGTGGTCGAACACCCGCGCCTCGTTGACGGCGAAATTAGCCACGCCCTGGCGGGCCATGCGCCCGGCCAACTGCTCGGTGGGCAGAGCCTCCCAGCCAGGCTGCGGCACGCACAGGGTGGCTGGGCCGAAGGTTTCGGTGAGGCCATAAAGGTGGGTGATGCCGAAGCCCAGCTCGCGGCCTTTGCGAATCACCGTGCTGGGGGGCGCCGCGCCGCCCAGGGCAAAGCTGGCCGACGTGGTCAGCGCCCGTCCGCGCCGGCTCATATCCGCGAGCAGCATGTTGAGCACCACCGGCGCGCCGCACAGGTGGGTGACCCGGTGCGCTTCCATGCGTTGGTAGATGAGATCCGGGTCCACCTTTCGCAGACACACATGGGTGCCGCCGATGGCGGTGATCGCCCAGGTGTAGCCCCAACCGTTGCAATGGAACATGGGCAGGGTCCACAGATAGACGGTGTCGGCGGTCATGTTGAACGCCATGGCGTTGCTCATGGCCGCCAACCAGGCGCCGCGATGGTGGTAGACCACCCCCTTGGGGTTGCCGGTGGTGCCGGAGGTGTAATTGAGAGTGATGGCGTCCCATTCGTCCGCCGGGGCCCGCCAGCCGCCGTCATCGGGCGCGGCGTCCAACCCGCTTTCGTAGTCCAGATCGGCGAGGCCGGTCGGCCCGGCGTCACGCTCGATGGCCACCAGCACTGGCGGCCGCTCCAGGTCGCGGATGGCGTCGCCGATCACCGCTTCATACTCGGTGTCGTAAATCAGTACCCGCGCCTCGCCGTGGCCGAGAATAAAGCCCAGGCTGGCAGCATCCAAACGGCTGTTGAGCGCGTTCAGCACCGCGCCGGCCATGGGCACACCGTAATGGGCTTCAAGCAGTTCATGGCCGTTGGGGGCGAGCACCGACACGGTGTCACCGGCGCCCACACCGAGCCCTTCCAGGGCCCGCGCCAGGCGGCGGCAGCGCTGGTAAAGGCTTTGGTAATCCAGGGTCATGTCGTCGTCGATGACCGCCGTTTTGTGCGGAAAAACCGTGGCGGACCGCTGCAGAAAGTGCAACGGCGTGAGCGCCGCATAGTTGGCGGCATTCCGGTCCAGCCCGTTTCGATACTTGTCGTTGTTATCATTCATAGCGGTTACCGAGCCCTGTCCGATGCCGCGTTTGTCATTCAACTCCCACCCAAAATATAGCGAGCGCTCGAAATATTCAATACACACAATACAGGTCCCCCGATGGCCCGCGAAATCGGCCTTCCGAGGTTCCGCTAGCCCTTTTCCTTGCGTTTTTCCAACTGGTGGCGGTCCTCGGTGAGGCCGATCTGCCAGTAACCGCTGGCGTAAAGGCGGCCACGTTCGATCTGCCTTTCCTGGCTGAGGTAGCGCCGCACGGCACGCACCGCGCCGCTTTCGCCGGCCACCCAGACCGACGGCGAGCCTTCCAGCCAGGGCAGGCCGACGATGGTGTCCACCCACCCCAGGGCCGGCTGTTCAGGGCTGGGGTTCACCCGCCAGATCACTTCCATGTTGGGCGGGAACGGCAGGTCCTGACGGTCGGCGTGGTCGAGGGTATCCAGCACCGCGTAGCCGCGGACGTGGGCGGGCAGGCGTTCGATGTTGGCGCCAATGGCGGGCAGCGCGGACATGTCGCCGGCGAACAGGAACCAGTCCGCGTCGAAGTCGACGAACTTGGGGGCGCCGGGCCCGGCGAAGCCGACCCGGTCGCCGGGGCGGGCGGCGGCGGCCCAGCCGGACGCCGGGCCGTGGTCGGCGTGCATCATAAAATCCACCATCACTTCGCTGCGTTCGCGGTCGAAGTGTCGCAGCGTGTAGGTGCGCACGATCGGGCGTTTTTCCGGCGGCGCGTCGCCGAACGGCGGCAGCGGGATGTCGGTTTGACCGGGCCGGGGGATCAGCAGTTTGAAGTTGGCGCTTTCGTGGTTTTCGGGGAAGTCGCTGAGATCGCCGCCGCCGAGCACCACCCGTTTCATGTTCGGGGTGACACTCTCGGTGCGAAGCACTTCCAGGATACGGGGAGCGGGTCTGGGCACGGATTACCTCATGGCTGTGACGGCGCTTGTGGCGCCTCGCTACTTAGTAGACAATATCAACCATAATTTCACTAGTTGATGTTGTCAACCAATATGAAAAACGAAACCGACATCCGCCAGGTGCTTTGGCAACTGGCGTTTCAGTTCAAGGTCAGCACCAAGCGCGCGGTGCGTGATTACGACCTGCCACTGAACGGCATGCATGTGCGCTTGCTGCAGATGATTCACCGTCATCCCGATGGCACGGCCCAGCAAATCGCCCGTGTGACCGGCCGCGACAAGGCGCAGATCACCCGTGTGATCAAGGAGCTGGAGAGCATGGCGCTGATTATGCGCACGCCCGACCCCGCCGATCGCCGCGCCCAGCTGCTGTCGCTCAATGAAAAAGGACTGGGTCTGATGGCGCGTATCAAGGACGCTGAAGATGAAGTGAAAAAGACGCTTCTCAAAGGCATTAACAAGAAAGACCAGAATACGTTTATCGAGATCGGTAATCGGATGTTGGATAACCTCCGCGAATAAAAAAAGGGGCCGTCCTGGCCCCTGGGGTAAGAAAACGAATCAGCGCTCTGCGCCGCCGGGGGCGCCGGCCAGAGCGCGGTAAATATTCACCATGGCCAGGGTTTCGGCGGTACGGCTTTCGATCAAGGCGTCGCGGGTGTCGATCAGCTCCTGCTCGGCGGCGAGCACCTCGAAGAAGCCGATAAAGCCCTGGCGGTAGCGGGTGCGGGCAAGATCGGCGGCTTCGCCGGCGGCGTCGGTGGCGGCGCCCAGGCGGTCGCTGCGTTCGCGGCTGCGGGCGTAGCGCACCAGCTGGGTTTCGGTCTCTTCCAGCGCCAGCAGTACCGCTTGCTCGTAGTTGGCCAGGGCGGCCTGGCTGTCGGCGTCGGCGGCGTCGATGCGGCTGCGTACCCGGCCGAAGTCCAGGAAGGTCCAGTCCACGCCCAGCGCCACCCGGCGGGTTTCGGCGCCGGCGCTGAACAGGTCGCCGCTGTCGCTGGCCACCGACCCGATCAGCGCGTCCAGGCTGAAGCTGGGGAACAGATCCGCCGTGGCAACGCCGATGCGGGCGCTGGCGGCCGCCAGCCGCCGTTCCGCGGCGCGGATGTCCGGCCGGCGACGCAGCACGTCGCCAGGGCTGCCCACCGGGATCACCGGCAGGCTTTCCGGCAGCGGTGCCGGCGGTGCCAGTTCGTCCACCAGGGCCGCCGGGTTCTGCCCGGTGAGCACGGCGATGCGGAACATGCGCGCCCGCACCGCCGCCTGCAGATCGGGGATCACCGCGCGGGTGACTTCCAATTGCGACACCGCGCGGACTTCGTCGAAGGCGGTGCCGCGTCCGGCGCCCACCCGCGAGCGCACGATCTCCAGGGACTGGCGCTGGTTGTCCACGTTGCGGCGCGCCACCAGCAGTTGTTGCTGGAGGCCGCGCAGCTCGAAGTAGCTGGTGGCGAGCTGGCCGACCAGCGCCACTTGCAACGCGGCCAGGTCGGCGCCGGCGGCGCCCAGCTCCGCGCGCTGGGCTTCGCTGGCGCGGCGCAGGCGGCCGAACAGATCCAACTCCCAGCTCAGCCCCGCCGCCGCCTGGTAGAGCTCGATACGATCATCGCCGGCACCGGGCGGGGTGCGTTCCACATCCGCCAGGTGCTGTTCGGCGGCGGAGGCGGAGACGCCCACGTTGGGCAACTGATCGGCACGGCTGCCACGCAGCAGCGCTTCGGCACGCTGGTAGCGGGCCAGCGCCGCGCGCAGGTCGCGGTTAGCGTCCAGGGTCTGGCGGATCAGGCCCGCCAGCATCGGGTCTTCAAAGCCGGCCCAGAAGCGTTGTTCGTCGGCGCTGCCGGAGGGCGTTTGCGGTGCCTCCAGGAAGCGCTCCGGCGCGTCCGGTTCCACCGGTTGGTAATCCGGTCCCACGGCGCAGCCGGAAAGCCACGCCAGGGCCGCCATTAAAGCGATCGGTTTATGCATGATTCTCTCCAGAAGTGGAGCCGGACGCTTCACCATCCATGGTCGAGCCATGGTGGCTCACCGGCCGGCCACCACCGGCCAGCTTGCGCAACGCGACGTAGAACACCGGCGTCAGGAACAGGCCGAACAGGGTCACGCCGATCATGCCGGCGAACACCGCCGTGCCCAGCGCCTGGCGCACTTCGGCGCCAGCGCCGCTGCCCAGTACCAGCGGCACCACGGCGGCGGTGAAGGTGATCGAGGTCATGATGATCGGCCGCAGCCGCAGGCGGCACGCTTCCAGCGCCGCTTCCACCGTGCCCTTGCCCTGCAGTTCCAGCTCGCGGGCGAACTCGACGATCAGAATGGCGTTCTTGCACGCCAGCCCGATCAGCACTACCAAGCCCACCTGCACGAAGATGTTGTTATCGCCGCCGGCGAACCACACGCCGATCAGTGCCGAGAGCATGCACATGGGCACGATCAGGATCACCGCCAGCGGCAGGGTCCAGCTTTCGTACAGCGCCGCCAGCACCAGGAAGACCAGCAGAATAGAGAGCGGGAACACCACCAGCGCGGCGTTGCCCTGGGTGGCCTGCTGGTAGCTCAGGTCGGTCCACTCGAAGTCCATGCCCGGCGGCAGTACGTCTTCGCCGAGCGCGGTGAGGCCGGCCATGGCCTGGGCGGAGGAAATCACCGCCGGGTCGGTTTCGCCGGCCAGGTCCGCCGCCGGGTAGCCGTTGTAACGCAGCACCGGGTCGGGCCCGAAGGTTTGCGTCAGTTTGACCATGGTGCCGATCGGTACCATTTCGCCCTGGTCGTTGCGGGTGCGCAGCCGGGCAATGTCTTCCACGTTTTCACGGAACGGCGCGTCGGCCTGGGCCATAACCTGCCAGGTGCGGCCGAAGCGGTTGAAGTCGTTGACGTAGGTGGAACCCAGGTAGGTCTGCAGGGTGTCGAACAGCTCGGTGACCGAGACCCCCTGGGCCTTGGCTTTAAGCCGGTCCACTTCCGCGTCCAGCTGCGGCACATTGGCCTGGTAACTGCTGATCGGGAAACCCATGCCCGGCGTCTGCGCCACCGCGCCCTGGAAGCTGTTCACCGCCTCCTGCAGGGCGCCGTAGCCCAGATTGCCGCGGTCCTCGATAAACAACTGATAGCCAGACCCGTTGCCAAGACCCAGAATCGGCGGCGGCATGAAGGAGAACGCCAGCCCGTCCTTCAGGGCGCTGATTTTCTGGTTGATCTCGGCGTTGATTTCGGCGGCGCTGCGCTCGCGTTGATCAAAGGGTTTCAATGGGAAAAACACCACGCCGGTGTTGGACGTGTTGGTGAACTGCAAGGCGTTCAAACCCGGGAACGCGATGGCGTGCGCGACGCCGTCGGTGTCCATGGCGATGTCCACCACTTTATTGAGCAGTTCATCGGTGCGCTGCAAGGAGGCGCCCTCCGGCAATTTCACCCCGGCGATCAGGTAGAGCTTGTCCTGAATCGGAATAAAACCGGGCGGCACCACCTTGAACATGGAGCCGGTGGCGGTGAGCAACAGAATGTAGATCACAAACACGGCGCCGCGCTTGCCCAGCGCCCGCGATACCGCACCCTGATACGTGTTCGAGCTGCGGTTGAAGAACCGGTTGAAGGGGCGGAACAGCCAGCCGAACAGCGCGTCGATCACCCGGGTGAGGCGGTCCTTGGGGGCGTCATGGGGCTTGAGCAGCATGGCCGCCAGCGCCGGCGACAGGGTCAGCGAGTTGATCGTGGAGATCACCGTGGAGATCGCGATGGTCACCGCGAACTGCCGGTAGAACTGCCCGGTGACGCCATCGAGAAACGCCATCGGTATGAACACCGCGCACAGCACCAGACCGATGGCGACGATCGGGCCGGACACCTCTTTCATGGCCTGGTGAGCGGCGTCCAGCGGCGTCAGCCCCTCTTCGATGTTCCGCTCCACGTTTTCCACCACCACGATGGCGTCGTCCACCACGATGCCGATGGCCAACACCAGGCCGAACAGCGTCAGTGTATTGATGGAATAGCCGAGCAGATACAAGGCGCCGAAGGTGCCCACCACCGACACCGGCACCGCCAGCAACGGAATAATCGAGGCGCGCCAGGTCTGCAGGAACAGCGTCACCACCAGCACCACCAGCAGCACCGCTTCCAGCAGGGTTTTGATCACTGACTTGATGGAATCACTGACGAAGATGGTGGTGTCATAGACCGCCTCGTATTCCACCCCTTCCGGGAAACGCGGCGCCAGCTCGTCCATGATGCCGATCACCTGTTCACGGATTTCCAGCGCGTTGGCGCCGGGGGCCTGGAAGATACCGATGGCCACCGCGTCCTTGCCGTCCAGTTGCGCACGCAGGGTGTAGTCGCCGGCGCCCAGCTCCAGACGCGCCACGTCGGAGAGCCGCACGATTTCCCCGTCGTCGCCGCTCTTGAGCACGATGTCACCGAATTCCTGCACGGTGCGCAGCCGGCCGCGGGCGTTAATGAGAGTGAGGAAATCACTGTCGGGCATGGGTTCCGCGCCCAACTGACCGGCGGAGACCTGCACGTTCTGCTCGCGCATGGCGCCCACCACGTCGCTGGCGGTCAGCCCACGCGAGGCCACCTTGCCCGGGTCCAGCCAGGCGCGCATGGCGTAGTCACCGCCGCCGAAAATCTGCGCGTCGCCGACGCCCTGGACCCGTGCCAGCTGGTCTTTCACATGCAGCCGCGCGTAGTTGCGCAGATAGAGGGTGTCGTAACGGCCATCCGGCGACGTCAGGTGCACCACCATCAAGAAGGTGGGCGACTGTTTCTGGGTGGTCACGCCCTGGCGGCGCACCGCTTCCGGCAGCCGTGCCAGCGCCTGGCTGACCCGGTTCTGCACGCGCACCGTGGCGTCTTCCGCATCCGTGCCGGGGCGGAAGGTAATGGTCATCTGCAGCACGCCGTCGGAGCCGGCCACGGACTTGAAGTACATCATGTCTTCCACGCCGTTGATGGATTCCTCCAGCGGCGTGGCGACGGTCTCGGCGATTTCCTTGGGGTTGGCGCCGGGGTACACGGTGCGCACCACCACCGACGGCGGCACCACTTCCGGGTATTCACTCACGGGCAGATTGGGAATGGAGATCAACCCGACCGCGAAGATAATGATGGACACCACCGCCGCGAAGATCGGTCGGTCCACGAAAAAACGTGAAAAGTTCATCGCAATAGCTCCCACGCGGCGGGCCGCCGGCCCGCCGGATGCAGTCGTTCCCTGGCAGTTAAAGTCTTAGGGCCTGTTCCCACTACTCGCATCACGCCTGCTGGATGCCATTTTGACCTCCAGCTAGGCGGAGGGAGCGCCT
>JBFJUC010000026.1:0-15910 GCA_041624875.1 Alcanivorax sp. | reverse complement strand
TGCGCCTCCCTGGGCGTTTGTTTATTAGACTGTCCTCGATTTTTAGAGTAATTACTCTAGGAGTCAACAGACTGTTTCATCGTCCCCGCAGTACGCTTTGATTTGGCCCGTTATGACCGACACGAAAACGCGCATCCTGGAAACCGCCCTGAACCTGTTCAACCGCGCTGGCGAACGCAATGTCACCACCAACCACATCGCCGAGGATTTGGGCATCAGCCCGGGCAACCTCTACTACCATTACCGCAACAAGGCGGCCATCGTCGCGGCGTTGTTCGAACGCTACCAGGAGCAGATCCGCGACCTGCTCACCGTGCCGGAAGGGCCGCTCACCTGGCAGGACAAGATGCGCTATTTCGAGGGCATCCTGGAATCCATGTGGCAGGCCCGTTTCCTGCACCGGGATCTGGCCCACTTTCTGCACCAGGACGGTGAACTGCGCCGGCGCTACAAAGTGTTCGTCCAGGACAGCCTGGAGCGCGGCCTTTTGATCTACCGCAGCCTGCGCGACAGCGGTCTGATTCAGGCCAGTGACGAGGAACTGCGCGGCCTGCTGGTCAACACCTGGGTGCTGGCGGCCTCGTGGCCCGGGTTCACCCACGGCCTTAACCCGGACGCCACTGGCGATGAGGCGCTCGATCGCACCCTGTTGCGCCAGGGCATCTACCAGATTATCTGCCTGGAGGCGCCCTACCTGCGCGGCGAGGCGCTCGACCATCTGGACGCCATGAAGCAGGAGTTCCGCACCGGCGACACCACCATGGACCTGCTGTTCGCGGCGGCGGAGGCGCAGCCGGCGCGGCCCGCATGACGGCGCCGGTTACTGCCTTGGCCGGGCCCCGCTCGGCGCTGGCCTGGCTGGCGCTGGCGGCGGGCGTGCTGGCGCCGCTACCGGGGGCCGGTGTGGTGGGCGCCGGCGCGGTGTTCGTGGCCATTCTGTTGGGCTGGGGTGACCTGCGCCGGATGGCCCGGGTGATCTTCGTGTTGGTGGTGGTCGCCGCGGTGCTGGCGTTGCCCGACGGCCCGGCGGTGCTGATCGATGCCGCCGATGCCATGACCCGGCTGACCGCGTTGATTCTCACCGTGATGCTACTGTCCTCGGTGCTGGGCCGTTTCCCGGACCTGGACCGGATCTCCGGCAGCCTGTTTTCGGGCCGGCCTTTGGGCCGCTATTTCAGCCTCACCCTGGGCACCGCATTCCTGTCGGTGCCGTTGAATTTCGGCTCGGTGGGTGTGGTCGGGGCCCTGGTGGGCGGCCGCATCAGTGAACGGGGCGATTCCGCCGTGACCCGCAACGCCGCCCGCGCCACCCTGCGCGGCTTCGGCGCCTCGCCGATCTGCTCGCCGCTGTCGATTTCGGTGGTGGTCACGCTCACCTTCTTGCCGAACCTGCCTGGCTGGCAATTGATCGCCTGCAGCCTGCCGCTGGCCCTGTTGTACCTGTTGGGCGGCGCGCTGTTGCGTGACCCCGAGCCGGCCGTTGCCGATGCGGAGCCGGCGCCCTCCCCGGGCCCGGGGCCCTGGCTGCGGTTCGCCGCCATCATTGGCGGCATCTGCGTGGGCACCTTCGGCTTGAGCGGTCTGGCCGGGCTCAGCTATTCCCGGGCGGTGACCCTGAGCTGTCTGGCCACCGTGGTGCTGGGGTTGCTGGCGGCGCGCTGGCGGGGGCATCGCCCGTCACTGCCGTCGCTGGCGCTGGTCACCAACGAATTGGTGATCGTGGGCGGCTCGGCGTTCCTGGGGGCGTTGGTGAGCACCTTCGCCGCGCGGGGGTTGGGCGCCGACTTCGTGCTGCCGGCCTGGGGTTACCCGCTGGCGGCCCTGCTGGTGCCCTGGCTGTTTTTCGGTGCCGGCCTGGCGGGGTTCAATCCGATTGTCACCGGCGCGCTGGTGGGCGGCGTGCTGGCGCCGATCTGGCCCCAGGGCGCGGCCCTTGGCCTGGCGTTCGCGATGGTGTGCGGCTGGGGGGTGACCATCGCCGGCACGCCCTATTCCGCCAACGCGTTGTTGCTGGAACGCCTCACCGGTTACCCGGCATGGATCGGTGCGCTGCGCTGGAACTGGCCGCTGTCCGCCGCCGCGTTGCTGATGGCCGGCGGGCTGGGTGCGTTGCTCACGCTGCTGTTGGCGCCGGGCGCCTAGCAGGCTGCTAGACCGGCAGAAAGCCGCTAGCGAACGCCGCCAGGCGTTGCTCCAACCAGTATTGCGGATGGCCCGGTCGGCCGCTGACAAAGCCCACATGCCCGCCGCCGGCGGACAACTCCAGGGTGACGCCGGGGCCCAGTTCTTCGCGGGCCGGCAGCATCGCCGGGGTCATGAACGGGTCGTCCTCGGCCTGGATCATCAGGGTCGGGGTGCGGATGGCGTTGAGGCGCGGCCCGGCGGACGCTTCGGCGTAGTAGTGCGCGGCGCCGCGAAAGCCATAGAGCGGCGCGATCACGCGCTCGTCGAAGGTCCAGAACGACTTGATGCCGCGCAGGTTGAGCGCCGCCAGCCGTTCGGCCTGGGCCGGGTTGACCTGCTCCAGATGACGCCGCTGCCGTTTCAATGTGGCGAGCAGATTGGTGATCAGGTGGCGCCGGTAGATCCGTGACAGCCCCTGGTCCATACGGTTGGCGCACAGGTCCAGGCGCAGCGGGCTGCACACCGCCACCGCCGCGCTCAGTGAGCCATCGTCGGCGCGCGCCAGCCAGTTGAGCACCCGGCTGCCGCCCAGGGACACGCCCATGGCGATCAGCGGGCCATGCCGGTCGCGCTGGCGCAGTGCCTGAATCACCGCGTCCAGGTCTTCGATCTCGCCGGCGTGGGCACACAGGGCGGTGTCATTGGGCGCCGCCGCGCCGCGCGAGTTCATCGCTACCGAGGTGATTCCCTGCGCCGCCAGCCGCGCCTGGGTGCCGCGAATATAATGGGAGTCGCTGCAGCCGGATAAACCGTGCAGCAACAGCACTCTTAACGCGCCCGCCTCCGGGGCCGGGCCGGCCCAGTCCAGCAGCAGATGGTCGCCGTCCGCCAGGGGCAGGGTTTCCCGGCGCCGGGTGAGCGGCTCGGGGCGCCGGAAGAAGGTCGACCACATTGTCTGCAGATGCGCTGAGCGCAGCCAGGCCGGCGGCTGGAAAGCGGCGGCAATCGTTTCGCCCATGGGTTGGTGTCTCTGTCGGGTGAATCAACGGCCGCCTATGGTAGCCTTTCACGTCTGTTTCGTCCCCGCTGACCAGGACCGGACCCGCATGAGTCGTCGCTTCTTTGATCCGCAAAGCTTTCAGGCCGGCCGGCCCGCCGAGTTGGGCGCGCACGCCAGCCATCACATCGGCAAGGTGCTGCGCATGCGACCCGGCGACCCGCTCACCCTGTTCAATGGCGAAGGCGGTGAATGGCCCGCCACCATCGAGACGGTGGACAAGAAAGCCGTCACCGTGTTGCCGGGGGCGTTTGTGGCGATCGACCGAACCGCGCCGCGCCCGGTGACGCTGGGGTTGCCCTTGATCAAGGGCGACCGCATGGACTTCGCGATTCAGAAAGCGGTGGAAATGGGCGCCGCGGCGATCCGCGTACTGGAGAGCGAGCGCACTGAAGTGCGGCTCAAAGGCGAGCGGGAAAGCAAAAAGCGGGAGCACTGGCGGCAGGTGGTAATCAGCGCCTGCGAACAATGCGGCCTGAACCGTCCGCCGGTGGTGGACGGCGTCCTGCCGATGAAAACCTTCATCGATCAGGCGCAAGGCCTGACGCTGATCGCCCACCCGGGGGAGCAACCGCTGCAAGCCGCTGAGGTGCGCGACGCGACGACCATCAGCTTGCTGACCGGTCCGGAAGGCGGTTTCTCCGATGACGAACTGGCGGCCGCCCGGCAGGCCGGTTTCCTTGGCTTTGCGCTCGGCGAGCGGGTGCTGCGCGCGGAAACGGCGCCGGTAGCCTTGCTCGCATCGTTGTGGACGCTGATGGACTGATGGAGCCTCCAGGTGGCGCACGCCCTGCACCAAAATACATCTAAATTTACCTGTTTAATTGCCTGGAAAGGCTCTGCTTTCCTATAACTCCCCGCCGCTAAAGGCTTTCCAGCCTCTGGCATGTTTCTTGATGTATTTGCTCCGGGCGCTCCGACCTTCTGCCCGGACGCCTGTTTCCATGTTGTTGTTTATTCTGCCTGAGGAATTTCCATGTTCGATCCAAAATTATTGGTGGGTTCCGCGTTACTCGCGGCGCTGCTTAGCGGATGCGGGGGCTCGTCCTCGTCCTCCGACGATGCCGTCACTCCGCCGGAGGGCGGCGACGACGGTGTTGCGTTCTCATTCGTGGAATCCACTATCGCTGATCTGCATGCCTCCCTGGAAACCGGAGGCATCACCTGCGAAGAAGTGGTGCAGGGTTACATTGATCGTATCCACGCCTATGACGATGCCGGCTCCGAAACCGAACTCAACAGTGTTGTGGCGATTAATCCCGAAGCGATCATCGAGGCCCGGGAGAAAGATTTGAACTTCACCGTCAGTGGTATAGACGGGCCTCTCTACTGCGTGCCTGTTCTTCCCAAGGACAACTTCAACACAGAGCAGATGCCCACTTCCGGCGGTGCTTTGGCGTTCCAGTACAACCAGCCAACTCGTGATGCCTACACGGTGCGAAAAATGCGCGAAGCAGGCGCGATTGTTTTGGGTAAAGCCAACATGGACGAGTTCGCGTTCGGTTTCCGAGGCGAAAGCTCCGTGCGTGGTCTGGTCAAAAACGCCTACGACCTGACCAAAGGTTCCGGCGGTTCCTCCACTGGCAGCGGCACCGCAATCGGCGCCAGCCTGGCGTTGGTGGGTACGGGTAGTGATACCGGCGGTTCCATACGGGTACCTTCCGCTCTGAACGGGTTGGTGGGGATCCGGCCCAGTCTCAGGCTCGTCAGTCTGGACGGTATCATGCCGCTGGCCACCTGGCAGGACACTGGCGGTCCGATGTGTCGTACCGTTGAAGATTGCGCCGTCATGATGGACGCGATGGTGGGTTTCGATACTTCGGGGGCCAGCAATCAACGGGTGGGTTTTGAGATCACTGCCCGTTTGATTAACAACGAGGTGGAATACCAGCAAGTGACCGGCGTGCCGGAAAGCTACACGGCGTTTTTGGATGAGAATGGCCTGGATGGTGCACGTATCGGTGTTGTCCGTGAGCTGTTCGGCGATAACGAGACGGTACTTGCGGTGATGGATCAGGCCATCGCGAATATGCAGGCGGCGGGCGCTGTCGTTGAAGACGTGACCATCGATGATCTGGCGACAATTCTCGGTGATTACCGCTCCATGTCCAGTTACGAGTTCCGTCACGACCTGGAGGAATACCTTAACGCCTGGCCGAATACCATGGATGGCCACTTGCTGGACTACGACGATCTGGTTGCCAGTGGCGGTTATCTGGAACGCAACCAACGCAGTCTGGAGAGTCGTGGCGAGGTGGACTTGAATAACCTTACTGAAGAACAACAGGCGGTTTATGACAAGAACACCATTGAGCGCCCGGTGTTTGTTCGTGAAAGATTGATGCGGGCACTGGATAACGTTGACGCCGCTGGCAGCCCGCTTGGCCAGCCTTACGAGGTTCTGGTGTACCCGGGTATTACCGGCCTGGCGGGTGATCTGGGTGGTAGCCCCTCCGCCGGCAGCAATAATCGACTGAGCCCGTTCTCGTTGTTCCCGGCCCTGGCGATGCCCGCGGGCATGGCGGATGATCTGGATCCGGCGATGCCGGTCGGTATGGAAATGCTGGCGCGGGAGTTTGATGAGGAAACCCTGATCAAGCTGGCGTACGCTTATCAGGAGCAGTTCCAGCCGCGGGTCGCACCGACGTTTACGCCGGAGCTGTAACGGACGAAGTGTGGGCCCGCTTCCACAAGGCCCACTCCCTCCAGCGTCTTCACCCTTTCTGCTGCTGCTCCATCATGTCGGCCTGGATAATCTCAATCCAATAGCCGTCCGGGTCCTTGATGAAGGCAAGGCCTTTCATCTTGCCGTCGTCCGGCTTTTTCACGAACGGGACGCCGAGTGTTTCGAACCGCTCGGCGGCGACGTACACGTCCGGCACCGTGACCCCGATGTGGCCGAAACCCTGGGGCTGGTCGTTGCCGTTGTGATACTGGAAGTCCGGATCGTCCTCGCTGCCCCAGTTATGGGTCAGTTCCAGCATGGCTTCGCGGCCGAAGGTGTAGGTGAGCCGGTTGGCGTCATCCTCGGGCACCCGGGCGGCTTCTTCGTCGTCCAGATAGGCGAGGAAGAACAGGCTGAATTGCATTTCGGGGAAATCCAGTTTGCGCACCAGGCGCATGCCCAGTACCCGGGTGTAGAAGTCCAGGCTGACTTTCGGGTCCTTGATGCGCAGCATGGTCTGGTTAAACAGATAGCGTTGCGTTTCCGCGTCGGGGTTCTGGCAAAGACCCTCGGCGTTTTCAAAATGACGTGACATCTGGTGGCAACCTTTCCGTCAGGGCGCGGTGGCGTCGATTTTCTTAAGGATTTTCTGCAGGCCGGCGACAGTGCCGCCCACGTCGCTGAGGTTGGAAGGCAGCAACAGGGTGGTGGATTCCTTGGCCAGTTTTTCAAACGCGGACACATATTGCTCGGCGATACGCAGGCTCACCGCTTCGTCGCCGCCGTCTTCCTTGACCGCCAGGGCCACCTCGCGCAGGCCGGTGGCGGTGGCCTGGGCCAGTAGCTCGATCTGGCGGGCGCGGCCTTCCGCTTCGTTGATCTGCTTGAGCTTTTCGCCCTCGGAAATATTGATCATTTCCTGCTTCTCACCCTCGGACCGGTTGATGGCCGCCTGACGGTCGCCCTCGGATCGGTTGATCGCGGCCTGGCGGTCGCCTTCGGACTCGGCCACCACGGCGCGTCGTTCCCGCTCGGCGCGTACCTGTTTCTCCATGGCGTCCTTGATCGAGGCGGGCAGGTTAATGTCCGCTACTTCGTAACGCAGCACTTTGACGCCCCACGGCTGGGCGGCTTCGTCCACGGCCTTGACCACTTCCATGTTGATCTCGCCGCGTTCCTCGAAGGTCTTGTCCAGGTCGATCTTGCCGATCACCGAACGCAGGGTCGTCTGCGCCAGTTGCTGCGACGCCATCACATAGTCGTCGACGCCGTAGCTGGCGGCCTTGGCGTCCACCACTTGCAGGTACATCACACCGTCCACGGACACTTCGATATTGTCCTTGGTGATACAGCTCTGGCGAGGCACGTCACGGACGATTTCCTTGAGCGAGTGACGGTAGGCGACGCGGTCGATAAAGGGCATCAGGATGTGCAGGCCGGCCTCCAGGGAGGTGCGGTACTTGCCCAGCCGTTCCACCACATAAATTTGTCTTTGCGGCACGATGCGTACCGTCATGAACAGCAGCGTGATCACCGCCAGCGCGAGCAGAGCGGGAATAATGAGTCCCATCATTGTTAAGAGTCCTTTTCGTGGTCCGTGGAAGAAGGGGTATCGGACCAGGCCTGAACCGTGAGCCAGAGTCCTTCGTGTTTACTGATGCGCACCATCTGGCCGGCTTTCAGAGCCTGGTCCGATTGCGCCTGCCAGCGAGCGCCCCGGTAGCGCACCGCGCCAATACCTTCGACGAAGTCCGCTTCCACGGTGGCGCGGCCTCCTACCAGGCCGGCGCTGTCATCGCTGGTGCGGCCCTGGGTTTCCCTGCCGAACAGCCAGTCGCGCAGAAAACGCCGCGCGCCGGCCAGCAGCGCCAGGCTGAGCACCGCGAACAGGGTGATTTCCCAGGTCAGGTCGTTAAGCAGGCCGAAGTAGGCCAGGCCGCCGACGATCACCGCCGCCAGCCCGAGGAAAATCAGGACCAGACCGGAGACCACGAACTCGCCGATGATCAGGATCAGTCCGAAAATAATCCAATAGCTGTATTCCGGCATGCTGCATCGCCCCGCTTTGGTTGAATGGTCGCTAACAGTAGCACTATTAAGTGTCAGTGGTCGTGACCGCCTGGGCCGTGCACGTGGCCGTGGGCTTTCTCGTTGGCGTCCGCGTCACGTACGTCCATCACTTCCAGCTCGAAACGCAGGGGGCGCCCGGCGAACGGGTGGTTGGCGTCCACGTCCACGGTTTTCAGTCCCACTTTGAGGACTGTCACCATGCGGGGCCCTTCCTCGGTTTGCACCCGCACGATCTTGCCGGGCTTCAGTTTGCCGGCGTGTTTGAGGTACTTGGCCGACAAGCGTTGGCGCAGCGATTCGTCGCGGCGGCCGTAGGCCTGCTCCGGGTCCAGGGAGACGGTGAGCTGGTCGCCGCTGTCCTTGCCTTCCAGGGCCTGTTCCAGGCCGGCCAGGATGTTGCCGGCGCCATGCAGGTAGACCATCGGCGCGTCGGCGCCGCTTTTCTCCAGGGTCAGGTCGTTGTCGGCGTCGATCAGGGTGTAGTGCAGCGTGACGACCTTGTCTTTTTCAATCGGCATGCGGGAGGGGTCTCCGTCTCAGGGGTTCGGGGGGGTGTCCGGCGCCAGGCCGAGGGACGCACGGTCCTCGCCGCGGGCGGCGCGGCGCAGCAGCGGGTAGGACTGGCGGTACCATGGCCGCCGGCCGCCGGGGCGCCACTTGAAGCGTTTATAGGTCCACTGGTATTGGCACCGGTTACGTTGAATGCAGCCCTCCAGGGCCTGGTTCATGGCGTCCAGCAGGGTGGCCGTGTCGGGGGCGGTTTCGATCTGCGGGGCGGACTCGAAGTGCACTTCCACGTCCCGCACCCCGCCTTCGCCGCGGAAGCAGGACACCACGAATACCTTCGGGCGGAATCGCTGCACCAGCTTTGCCACTAGCGCCGGGGTGGGCACCGAATGGCCGAAGAACGGGGCATAGGGATTGCTGCGGTTGCCGGGGTTGTGGTCGGCGAGCAGCGCCAGGGTACCGCCTGCGCGCAGCGTTGCGAGACCGTGTTTGACGCCCTGGTTGTTGGTGGGCACCAGCCGGCAGCCGCAACGCTCGCGGGCCTGCTTGACCAACTCGTCCACGAGCGTGGCCGGGTGCGGCTGATACATGATGGTGGTGCCCTGGCGGCCCAGGTAGGGGTTCATGGTTTCCCAGCTGCCCAGGTGCAGCGACAGCAGTAACACCGGCTGCTCGTCGGCGCAGGCGTCGAGATATTCCTGTTCACCGTGAATGCGGCTGATCCGCGCCATGGTTTCTTCGATCGGCCGGCTCCATACATGGGCGAATTCGCAGAACGAGCGGCCCAGTTCGCGCAGGCTTTGCCGGCCGATGGCACGCGCCTGTGCCAGGCTGATGCCGGGTTGTGTGGCCAGCAGATTGATCAGCACCACCCGGTAGGCGCTGGCATAGCGCAGCGGTACCCGGGTGATCAGATCACCGAGCACCGCGCCCAGGCCGGCGGCTAACGGCAGCGGCAGCCAGGCGATCAAGCGGATCAGCCACCAAAGGCGTCGTCCACGCTGGGTCTTCATGGTCGCGGCTCCTCCCAATGCACGCTCAGAGACTCTCCAAAGTCAGGGTATCGCCATGCCCCGGTACCCGGAAAGCGTCCGCCGCCACGCCGTGGCGCGCCAGGGCGGCGGCCAGGGCCTTGGGCGGCTCGTCCAGGGGTTCGTCGGTGAGCACGAAGGTGCCCCAGTGCATGGCGAGCGACTGGCGGGCACGCAGATCCAGATGGATGCGCACCGCCTCGTCCGGGTTAATGTGCACCGGCGCCATGAACCAGCGCGGTGCATAGGCGCCGATCGGCAGCAGGGCCGCGTCCACCGGCCCCAGCACCTCGCCGATTTCCTTGAACACCGGCGCGTAGCCGGTATCGCCGGCGAACATCAGGCTGAAACCGGGCCAGTTAAGGCGCCAGCCGCACCACAGGGTACGGTTGCGGTCACGGGCACCCCGGCCGCTGAAATGCTGGGCCGGCACGCAGAAGGCCTGCACCTCCCCTTCCTGGTGATGTTGCCACCAGCTCAGCTCCACCACCCGGTCGATGCCGCGCCGGCGCAACCAGGCGCCCACACCGGTGGGCGCGAACCACAGCACCTGATCGCCAAAACGGCGGTACAGGGCGTCCACGGCGGCGCGGTCCAGGTGGTCGTAGTGATTGTGCGACACCAGCACGGCGTCAATCGGCGGCAGTTCGTCAATGCGCAGTGCCGGCGCCACGGCGCGTTTGGGGCCGGCGAACGACAGCGGCGAACAGCGCTCGGCGAACACCGGGTCGGTGAGCAGGTTCCAGCCCTGGTATTGAATCAGATAGGTGGCGTGACCGATCCAGGTGAAGCGGGGTCGTGGCGCGGGCGCCGCCAGTTCCGCCGGGTCCGGCCGGCGCAGCGGAAACGGCTGGCGGCGCGGAAAGCGGCCGCCGCTCTCGCGCTGCCAGCGCAGGAACTCGCGCAGGCCGTGGTGCGGTGTCGGGTAGCGGTTGATAAAGCGCCGCCCGTCGTGGGGCCGCTCCGCCGCCAGCTGTTCCAGGCGCGCCCAGTCGGTCATCGTGACAAGCCGGCGACGGCGCCTTCTACGGCGTCCAGGTCCGGGATCACCGCCAGGTCGCCGCCCACCTGAACGTACATGGCTTCCGCCGGGCCGGTGTCGCCGGGTTCCTCCACCGGGTCGCCTTTGTCCACGCGCAGCAGGCGGGGAATCCCCTGCACCACCACGGCGTAAAACCGGGAAACACCGGAGACCGTGTTGATCACCGCGATGCGGGCGTCCGGGCCGATGTTCACCTGGCCGGACTCGTTCAGCTTTTCATAGGAGATCAGCGGCAGGTCCTGCTCACGCCAGTTGATCCAGCCAAGCAGCCATTCCGGGCCGTGCCCCGGCCGGTCCGGTTGGCGCAGCGGGATCACTTCCGCTACCACGATGTTGGGGATCAGCCAGGGCCGGCCATTCATCGGAATCAGCAGGCTGGGCAGGAATTCGGGAATTTGCGCCTCGGACATGCGACTTCCTCAACTTATTCTGGGTTCACCGGAAACCACGGCCGTATCGGCCACCTCCCGGCGCACTCGGTCCACCAACTGCCGCGCCAGTTGTTCCGGTGTGCCACTGTACCCGACGCAGCCGGTTTCGCGTACCGAATCCGGCTGGCTGCTGACCGCGCAGCTGTCCGCCGATTGCGCCCAGATGGCGGCGCCCTGGGCGGCCAGCCGGGGCGCGGCGATGGCGCCATCGTTGCCCATGCCGGAGAACAAAATGGCGCCGTCGCAATGACCGAAGCCGTTTGCCAGGTTGCTCATCACCTGGTCGATGCAGGGGGCGTAGGGGCCTTCCCAGGGTTCGCCGGTGAGCCGCGTCACACCGTCGGTGTCGAACGCCAGGCTTTGCCCCACCGGCGCCACCAGCACCCGGCCGTGGCCGAGCCGGTCGCCGTCGCCGGCCACCTGGCAGGTGAACGGGCTGTCCCGGCGCAGCACCTGACAGAGAGTGCCCAGGAAGCCGCCATCAATGTGCTGGGCGAGCACGAACGACACCGGCAAATGTTCCGGCAGGCAGTCGAGAAATTGTTTCACCGCCGCCGGGCCGCCCAGGCTGGCGCCCAGCACCCAGACCCGTTGCGCCAGGGTGCCGCCGGCCAGACTGCGGAACTCGCGGGGCTCGGGAATCGGCGGCGCCAGCGGCGCCTGCGGCACGGCGGCCAGGTTCTCCTCCAGCGCCGGCGCGCCGATGTAGCCCACCAGTTTGGTCATCAGGCGCCGTTCCCAGCGCGGGTAGTGCTCGGCGGTGCGGGCCGGGGCCTGGCCATCGCAGAACAGCAGCGGCGCGGCGGCGTTTTCCAGCAGGCCGTCGAGAAAACGCTGCCAGCGGTCTTCTCTGGACAGGTCCACCACCCACAGATCCAGGGCGTCGGCGGCCAGCCAGCGGGCTTCCAGATGTTCCGGGTCGGTGTTGACCACCACTTGATACCCCTGGCCCTTGATGGCGCCCGCCAGAAGGTGCCCCTGCAGGGTATCGTCGGCGATCACGCCGACCCGGCCCGGGGCGGCCATTAGTGGCTGGTCTCCCGGGTTTCGCCGAGTAGTTCGCGCAGGGTGACCAGCAGTTCGCTTTCCTGGAACGGCTTACCGAGATAGCAGTTCACGCCGATGTCGAAGGCCCGCTCCCGGTGTTTTTCACCGGTACGCGAGGTAATCATGATGATCGGTACATCCTTGAGGCGTTCGTCGTGGCGCACATGGGTGGCCACCTCAAAGCCGTCCATGCGCGGCATTTCGATATCCAGCAGCATGGCGGCGGGGGTGTGCTCTTCGAGCGTGGCGATGGCGTCGATGCCGTCCTTGGCGGTGATCACCTCGAAGCCGCTGCGTTCCAGCAGGCGGCCGGTCACCTTGCGCACCGTCACCGAATCGTCTACCACCATGATCAGCGGTGCCACGCGGCGCTCGTCGTCGTAGTCCGGCGTCTCCGGTTCCTCGGGCAGCGCCTCCGCCGCCGTGGGCAGGGCCGCCTGTTGGGCCTGGGCGGCACGGATCAGCGAGTGAATATCGAGAATGATCACCACCGCGCCGTCGCCGAGGATGGTGGCGCCGCTGATGCCGGCGACGCTGGCCAGTTGCGGGCCCACCGATTTCACCACCACTTCCCGGGAGCCGATCAGGTTGTCCACCACCAGTGCCACGGTATGGTCGGCGCTGCGGATCAACAGCACCGGCATCGGCTGGCTGTGGGTGTCGAGATGCGGCTGCGCCACATCATGCACGAAGCGGCCCAGGTAGTGCAGGTCGTACTCCTGGCCGGCGTACCGGTAGACCGGCAAGCCGCCTTCCTGGCGGGCCTGGAAATAGTCGTTCAGCTCGTAGGGACTGACCCGTACGATGCCTTCGATCTGGTTCAGCGGGATCGCGTAGGCGTCTTCGCCGACGCGCACCATCAGCGCCCGGTTCATGGCCAGGGTGAACGGCAGGCGCACCACGAAGCGGGTGCCCTGCCCGGGGCGCGAATCGATGGTCACCGAGCCGCCCAGCTGTTTGATTTCGCTGGCCACCACGTCCATGCCCACGCCCCGGCCGGACAGCTGGGTCACCTGGCTGGCGGTGGAGAAGCCGGCGTGGAAGATGAACTGCTGGACTTCATGGTCGGGCAGCGGTGTGTTCTCCGCCATCAGCCCACGCTCGATGGCCTTGCGGCGTACCGCGTCGGTGTCGATGCCCTTGCCGTCGTCGGCCAGGGTGATCACCACTTCGCCGCCTTCCCGGGACAGCTCCAGGCTGACGTGGCCGCTCTCTTCCTTGCCGGCGCCGCGGCGCTGCTCCGGGTCCTCGATACCGTGGTCCACGGCGTTGCGCAGCATGTGCTCCAGCGGCGCCACCACCCGTTCCATCAGCGTGCGGTCCAGCTCGCCTTCCGGGTTGAGCACATCGAAGGCGACGCGCTTGCCGACTTCGCCGGACACCTGGCGCACGATGCGCCGCAGGCGCGGCACCAGCCGCGAGAACGGCACCATGCGCGTGCGCATGAGCTTTTCCTGCAGATCGGTGTTAATGCGTTGTTGCTGCAGCAGCAGGGTTTCCGTATCGCGGGTGCGATCCAGCAGGGTGTTCTTCAGGTCGAGCAAATCCGAGGCGGATTCGGAAAGCTGCTTGGTGATCTGGTGCAGTTCCGAGTACTGGTCCATTTCTAGCGGGTCAAAACGGCCGTCGATTTCACCGCTGTCCACGCCCTTCTGGTAATTCGACAGGATCTGCGCTTCGGTCTCGGCGTCGAGCCGACGCAGTTGCTCGTACAGGCGGACCACGGTGGAGCTCATTTCGCCGATGTTGAAGCCGAACTCGCTGATGCTCTGCTCTACCCGGCCCCGGTTGATGGAGGTTTCGCCGGCCAGGTTCACCAGGGCTTCCAGCACGTCGGCGCCCACCCGCACCATTTCCTGGGGTTGCGACTGGGGGCGCCGTTCCTCGCGTTTGAGGTCGGGCTGCGCGGTGGTTTCGGGGCGCGTTTCCCGGGTCGCCGGCGGCTGCGCCGGCAGCGGCTGGCTGGCCGCCGCGCGGCGCAGTTCCACCAAGCGCTCGTTGAGGGCGTCGAACGCCGCCGTCATCGCCTGGAAATCGCTCTCGTCGGGGTCGCGGCGCGGGCTGTCCAGGTTGTGCATCAGGGTCTCGAACTGGTGGCTCATGTCCCCGAGCTCATTGAGACCGGACAGGCGCGCACCGCCCTTCAGGGTGTGCAGGGCCCGTTTCAGGTCGTCGCTGAAATCCCGGCTTTCCGGGTGATCGCGCCAGGACACCAGGCAACCGTCGATGATGTCGCAGAGTTCTTCGGCCTCTTCCAGGAAGACATCAAGAATCTCCAGGTCCACCTCGTCGGGCAGCACCGCGTCGCGTTCGTCTTCGGCCGTGGGCGGTGGGTCCGACGGCATTGGTGCCGGCGCCGGGCCCGTGTACGCGGCGGGCAGGGTAAAGGCGTCGGGGTCGCGCAGATACTCATGCAGCACGGCGATCAGGTCGTCGCCACCGGGCAGCGGCTGCCCGGCGCCGAGCCGGTCGGCCATCTCCGCCAGCCGGTCGTGGCAGCGGTGCAGCAGATCAAACAGCACCGGCTGCACCGGCAGGCGGTTCAGGGCCAGCGCTTCGTAGAGGGTTTCCAATTCATGGCCGAGGTCGCCGAGGGGCTGGACCTCGGCCATGCGGGCGCCGCCCTTGAGAGTATGGAGGTCCCGCTGCAGGGACTGAATTTCCAGGCTGTTGTCGGTATCGGTGATCCAGGTCTCCAGGCTGCGACCGGCGGATTCCAGGATGTCGTGGGCTTCCTCGAGGAAGATCGCCACCAGTTCAGGGTCGCCCTGTGTCTCTTCGGACGCCGACTGTGTCGGCGGATTCGCGTGCGGCGCGGCGGCCGGCGAATGGCGCAACATGGCCTCGCGCAGCGCTTGGATCACCGCCGGGGCGGGCTCCGGCTTACCGCCGCTGCGCAGCGTATCAATCATGTCCGCCAGCCGGTCGTGGCCCCGGTGCAGCACGTCGAACAGTGAAGGCGCGGGTGCCGGCTGGTTCGGCGCCCCGGCCATCTCGTAGAGGTTTTCCAGTTCATGGGCGAGATCGCCGACGGCGGTGACGCCGGCCATGCGGGCGCCGCCCTTGAGGGTGTGCAGGTCCCGTTGCAGGGCGGCCAGGCTGTCGGTTTCGCCGTGTTCCCAGGCGGTCAGGTGTTCGCTGGACGAAAGCAGCAGATCTTCCGCTTCCTCCAGGAACAACAGCACCAGTTCCGGGTCCAGCGGCGCCGCATCGCTCTTGTCGGTGTCCACGCTGTCGCCAACGGAGAGCTCGCCGGTCGCCGGGGCCGGCATGCCGCCGCCGGGGCCGTCCGGGCCGGGGGTTTCGGCCAGGTCACGCAGGCTGTCCACCAGCCCCAGTTCCGCGCGCACCGTCTGGCCGGCGGCCAGGCAGTCCATCATGTTCATCAGGGCTTCGTGGCCTTCGCGCGCCAGTTCCAGTAACGCTTCGCTGAACGGTAGGCGGCCCTGGTTGACCCCGGAATAGACGCTGGCCAGCGCTTTGGCCAGGCCGTGGATTTCATCCAGGTTGGCGGTGCGGGCGCTGTTGGCGAGCAGCTCCAATTCGTCGCGCAGCCGCGCCAGTTCCTCGGTGTGGCCCGGTTCGGCGGCCCACTGCTCGAGCAGGTTGTCGGTGTCGATGATCAGGTCCATGCCTTCGGACAGGAACACCGAAAGAATATGCGGATCGGCGCCGTCGCGGTGCTGGTTGAGCGCTTCGCGGGCCAGCACCAGACGTTCGATCAGGGTGGCCGCGTCGCCGGGCAAAGCCGCCAGGGCTCCGTCGTGCAGCTCGGCCAGGCCGGCGTCCAGCAGCCGGTGGGTCTGGTCGATCATTTGCACGGTGTCGGCGTCGGCGCGGCGCCCGCCGTTGACCAGTTCCTTGACCAGCTTCTCCGCCGGTTCCGCCAGCTCCGCCATGGCGTTGATCTCGGCCATGCGGGCGCTGCCCTTCAGG
>JBFJUC010000025.1:0-16013 GCA_041624875.1 Alcanivorax sp. | reverse complement strand
GGTCACTCTGAAATCCGAAGCGTCCCTGGTGGCGCAGACCAACCTGGCCGGCGAGACCGAGTACGAAGAACTCAACGTGTCCGCCAAGCCGGTGCTGCGTCCGATCATCAGCTTCAACTTCGATTGGGAAGAAACCTTCTGCCCGGACGCCCAGTGCTGGTACGACGGCCTGGAAACCGCGTTCGCCTTTAAGGGCTACTCCGATTCGTCCGTGGAAGTGAACGCCAACACCGTGATCCCCGGCACCATCCCGGATCCCGGCCTGTTCATCGACATCGCCACGGTGGATTCCTACCAACCCAACATCTACACCCTGGGCATGCAGCTCAAGCGTGATCGCTGGCGTCTCGGTCTGGCGGTGGAAATGCAGGAATGGTCCGCCCTGGAAGACGAGCTCAACAACGACACCGTCAAGAACAACCTGGGCCTGCAGTTCGACGACATCGTCATTCCGCGCATCGGCGCCGAGTTCTACCTGAACGACACCTTCACCCTCACCGGTGGCGTGGCGTTCGAGGAATCCCCGCTGGTCAACGACGTGAACCCGGAAGTGAACTATCTGGATTCCGACCGCACCGTGATCGGCCTGGGCATGAGCGCGACTTTCGATCACGTGTACGGCCTGAAGCATCCGCTGCGTCTGGACTTCGGTTATCAGTACCACCTGATGGAAGAGCGTGAGTTCCAGATCGTATCCAGCCAGCCGACCGCACTGAACAACGACGTGGTGGAAACCACTGGCGACGTCAACGTATTCGCCGGCTCCATCAGCATGCAGTTTTAAGGGGGCACCATGAAGATAAGAATGATTAAGCGGAAAGGAACGCTGCTGTCCTCCGTCGCCATGCTCAGCACGGCGATGCTGCTCACCGCCTGCGGCGGTGACGGCGGCGATTCACCCGTCGACGACGGCGGGGCCAACCCGGGCGAATCCGGCGCGCAAGCGCTGCTGTACGCCTATCCCGATAATGGCCAGGGCGAAGTCTCCACCGCCGCGCCGGTGGTGCTGCGCTTCTCCAGCGCCGTGAACCTGGGCGAAGCCCAGAACTCGATCACCGTCTACGAAGGTGATGCGCAAAGCGGCACCGTGGTGGCCGTCACCCCGGAATCCGTGGCCGGCGAACCCAACAACGTACTGTTGCAGCCCGACGAAGATCTGAAACCCAACCAGGTCTACACCGTGGTCATCGAGGACCTGCGTCTGCGCCGCGGCACCGCCAAGGATCAGACCCTCACCTTCACCACCCGGCCGCTGCACGAAGGCCCGAAAAGCCTGGTGGTGAAAGACGACGCCTTCGAAATCAGCCGGCGCATGCCGGACGGCTCGGACATGGAACCGGTGATGGATTTCTCCAGCTTCCGCTTCCAGTTCACCCAGCCCATTGATCGTGCCACCGCCAACTACGGCGAAGATCCGGCCAGCACCGGCCCGGGCGGCGGCACCATCCCTGCGGATTCAGTGGTTCTGCGGGACAGCAGCGGCGCACCGGTTCCCGCGACCCTGCTGATCGACGGCGCCTACATGACGGTCGACCCGGACGCGGAATACCTGAACGCCGGCGAAACCTACACCCTGGACATCACCGGGGATCTGGCCAGCACCTACGGCGAAGCCCTCGGCGCCCAGAGCTACACGCTCACGCCTAAGGACTCCTCCCCGAAAGGCGAACCGGCCATCCTGGTGCAAAAACTCACCCAGGGCACCACCTCACGCCTCACCGGCAAACCAGTGAACGAAGTACCCGTGAACGGCACTCTGCTGGGCGAAAACGACAACATCACCCAGGCCAGCGCCGAAGTGGTGCGCGCCGAACTCGCGGACGTCACCACCTACACCGACGTCACCCCGATCCGCCTGCCGAAAGGCACCGTCCTCAACGGCGCGGAAATCAACCCGATCCTGATCGGCGGCGAAGTGCCGGCCGGCTTCGGCTCCGGCGACGTCACCATGACCGTGCTGTCCGACGCCAGCGGCTACCTGGTGCCGAACCCCTACGCCGGGAACAATCCGGACGCGCTGCGCATCGTGCACCTGCTGATGGACGTGGGGATCGCCACCAGCGAACCGCGCGCCAACGGCGCTTTCACCCAGGACCTGCTGCACATCGAGCTGGTAGGCCTGGCGGAAGTGGACCCTACAGCCGGCGTACTGAACTTGGATGCGGTAAGCGTTGTGGAGCCCAATATCCTGGGACAAGAATACGGATACGGGATGCTTAGCTTCCAATTACAGTCTTATAAAGATCAAAATAACCCATTGGAAGCAACTGAGGACATTACACCCCCAACCTTACAGAGTTGGATTCCTGGAGAGAATACTGAATTACATAAGCCAAGCGACCCCATCGTATTGAATTATAGTGAGGTTATCGATCCTGCTTCGATAGAAGATGGTTTGCATCTTTATAAGAATGGTGCCCCGGTCAATGCGTCGTATTTTGTAGATGGCTCAGCGATAGTTATTAAGCCTGCTATGCCATTAGAAATGAGCCTTGAAACAAACGATATTGTCTATAGGTTGCAACTCGATTTGGCACCAAAAGATTTAGCAGGAAATTCCGCTGCAGCTGCTTTTGATGAGACTTTCAAATTACCAACCAAGGTGGAGCTGAGAGAGCAAGTGGTTTTTGGAAACCCTACTGGTTTCCAGCAGCCAGCCGCTCAACGTTCGCCTATTGTGCTATCAACATATCCTGGTTTTCCGTGTGCTTTAGTACCTGAGGAAGTTGATCTCCCTAGTGGGTATGTTGGGCGTTGCGCAGGCGGCTTCCCTGGTTGGAGTCAAGGAACAAGCTTTGATATTAAACCTGAAGACGATCACATTCCTCTGGCGGTCCTCCCGAGAAATCGAGCGATACATGTTCAGTTTTCTAAAGTTATTGACCCAAATAGCGTAAATCTTGGGCAGAGCTTTAAAGTACAGGAAATAGACGATAGCAAAAATGTGATTAGAGATGTCGAGGGGAAGGTCGATATTTCCGCAAAGAGCCTTACTTTTACCCCTCATGAACAATGGCGAGTAGGCGCACTGTACCAATATATTTTAGGGTCGAATGGATCTTTGAGTTCATCTTCTGCTATATGTGATGGGTCAGGTGCTATATGCGACGTAGAAGGACTTCCGCTCCAAACACAAGTCCTAGGCATGCCGGTCGTAATAACTGAGGTTAACCCGCCGAATAACCCAGCCTTTTTATATTCTTTGCCGGAAAGAGAATATAGTTTTATCAAAAATGAGGTGCCGGCTAATGCAGGCGGTCCT
Organism: Alcanivorax sp.; assembly: GCA_041624875.1. GTDB lineage: Bacteria > Pseudomonadota > Gammaproteobacteria > Pseudomonadales > Alcanivoracaceae > Alloalcanivorax. The sequence goes on along the minus strand of JBFJUC010000025.1, from coordinate 12,751 downwards.
GACATGAAGCAGTTTTTCGTCGCCGGGGAGCGATCTGATGACGTTCTTCAGACATTGCGGGGGTTGCCCTCTTACGACACAAACAGCAACTTTGTGCATGAAAGAAACGAAGATATAACTGATGGTTTTGCACTGGCCACATTCCCATTGGCGAACATATACCAGTATGAGCTGGAGGAGCTGGGAGCCGACGGCCAGCCCTTAGATCCTCGATCGAATAGTGAGTATGATCCCGGCGGTGTTGTGCCACCACCAAACGCTGCAAAAGTGCTTTCAACGAATTCGAAAGGGGTTCCTGGGATCAGGAAAAGTCCTTCTGTTGTTGTAACATTGCCTATTAATGGCACAGTCGTTGGGTGTGGTTATGGCGGTCCGGCGCAATTTTTTGATGCGTCAGATACGGAATTAGGGCAATTTGCTCCAGCTTTAGAATGTCCCGAACAGAAATTCACTTATTTGACCGGCGGACTTAACGCTGAAGTCACAGATGAAGTGGATCCAGATAAGGGCATAAAGGTTATAATCTGGCCAAGTCAAATAGTTGCAAGTTCGCTTTATGTTAGGCAAAAAGTCGGACCGGGCACCACGGCGATTATTACGGAAAGTGGTATGCAGATTTTGAGAATGCGCTATGCAAAAAATCAAGACGGTGATCGTGTATTGCCAATCACAGGCTGGATAAAGTCTGGAGTCGAAGGGCTTTCTCTTGAAGCTAGCGTTGATCTATACATGGACGGGCCAGAACTCAAGAATAAAGGTTTGTTCAGTGTTGTTGATCCCACCCATTCTCTTCTTAGTTACCCCATTTCTATGGATTTATCAGGAAAATTGGAATTTCTGGATGATGGCAGAATGGTTATCGAGCAATATAATAGTAACCCCGTTAATGTCGATGTTAGAATCCAGAACAATGAAGGTGCTTGGGTCGGATCCCTGGATCTTCTTATACCTTCATTTGGGAATAGATTGAGTTTTATATCACAATCAATAAAATAGTAGCGAGGGAAATAGAGCGCCTCGGAATAAGCGGGCGCTCTATTTTTTGGATAGGTTGTTATTTTGACTTCCGATTTTTTTTGGAGGGACTGTTTGGGATAAAAATAGTTATTAAAGGTGATAATGAAATTTTAAATCGTCAATAATAACCTGCGCTCTTTTTCAGTTTATATGCGCCTCCTTTTTGTATGGGATAAAAAAGAAAAATCGTAATTGATCTGCCTGTGCTTTGACGGCCAGGTCCTGCCGGTTCAAGCCCGCTGCAGAATTTTTGAGTGCCCCTCTCGACTGCTCCGGTTCTCTTTGGATAGACTGTTCACTTCTCTGTCAAGTGGACACCTCAGAAGTCGGCTTTTGTGACTTAGTGTAAGGCTTTGGCAGTCGGGAGCCCGTGATTACGCTCCTCGTAGTATTCCAGTCCAATTAATTTCCCCGACCTCGTACAGGTCCTGGAACAACCAAGCGCCTAATACCTATTGCCGGTAGCCGCGGTTGAATCGCTCGACATCCTTTCTGGTTCGATTTGCCCGGTAATCTGGGAGGATACAGTTGTATCGGCACTCGTCTGTAAACGCTTCACCCGGGAATTCTAGGCCGTTATCGGTTCTAAGAATATGCGGTACCCCGCGCTCCGCTTTGAACTATCAACACTCGCGTAAATTGGCGACTGGGTAGAGGAGTATCGATAATAACCAAGCTTTATCGGTTAAAAAACGTTCAAAACATTGAGCGTGCGGATTCGTAGACGATCGCACAGCCGATCGCTCTTAAAATACGCCGACCAGGTCTTATTGGGCTATGTCGGCACGAGTAACGGTAAGATATCCTGATGGGGAAGCTGTTGCTTGGTTCGTCACCGCCGATTCAGCCTAGCTGACAATACTCTCGGTAAACGTTTGTGATTCCTCTGGTGGCGTTGCCGACATATGCGCCGGACCAGCTTCCAGAACCGCAGGCCGAGTTTCTACTCCGCCAGCATCGAGAGCTCATCAATCACTTTCCGGTCGCGATCGCGTCAATCCGTCACCGGTTTTTACCAGGCAGCCTGGGGCATAGTCATAGAACGGCAAGCAGTCCGCACTTACAACCGCGGTCCTCGCGCAGTTAACGAAAAGCTTCGCGCTTCCCTGATGGCTTTTGAGCTGACCCTTCATCTAACACCATATCGGTGTATAGCCTCTTCAGTTTAGTACTTTCGGCCTCTTGCTCCTTGAACCGTTTCAACTCCGAGGCGTCCAGGCCAAACTACTTGGATCTCCACTGGTAGTAGCGGGCCGAACAATACGGTGCTTACGAAGAACGTCTTTCATCCATCCGCAGGCGCGCCTCCGCGTCGTTCAGGATCGATACGATCAACGTCTTCATGAAACAGTTTCTTTTCATCGAAGCACTCCTCGTGGGTCACCAAATTTCTAATTTAGACCGGTCTACCTAGTGGGAAAGCTTACGGTCCCGCCGAATGCCAATTAATAGAGTATAGAGTCCAGTCTTTTTTCCCAACTCCATCTATTTTTTGGGTGGCTGCTTCGAGCGTAGAGGTTAATCTCTCTGCGTTCGCTTAACCAGTTGATTAATTCCGTTCTTTCAGGTTCGGTGCTGGAAAGTATGTGTGCTATCCAAGACAGGGTACGATTATGATTCAACTGCGCAATGCCAGTTCGCACATTTTGGGCTTTTTTGGAGGAATTCAATTATGTATTGGCGATGCCGAAGTGGCATGTGGCATCTTAAAGAGAGAGGGGAACGCGGCTGCGTTCCCCGGGTTTGGCAAGTTTTTACTTTAGCTTTACCAAGCGTTGACGTCAGTGCCGGCCGTTAGAGCGCCATTAACACCGCAAGCGCTTGACCCAACTGAACCGCTGAATTCAAACACGGACATATCACTTACGTTTGTATCGCCATTTCGGAAGTTTACATCCACGGCACCACTACAGGAGCCCAGGAAAGTGCTCACGGTTACGCCTTGCACTTCACCGTATACCCGATCCAGTGCGTCCACGTCTGCTTGTGAGTCAACACCAGCGACACCGCTTCCAGCTACATTGCCATCAGGGGAGGGCAGCCCGGATTGGCCCACGAACTGCCATGGGAACCCGCTAAGGCTTACGGCGCCGCAGAGGCCCCCACCCATTACGCTACCACTAGTCACGGTAATTTCTACTTCGTCAGAAGAAACATAGCGTGCCTCGCCAGTAACGCTGAGTGTACAGTTAAGAGTAATGCCACCTTGGTTCAGTGTGCTCGGGCCACTAAACGTGTAAGTCCCCGGGCCGGGAAATACACCTTCCCACTGGCCGGGAACGTTAGCGGGAGTGACTTGTGCGCTTGCATTCATGGCTACACTCAGCGCGGCAGCGCCTGCGAAAGCAAAAACGCCTTTCTTCATCATTTCCATAGACATGAGAGTCTCCTCATTCTTCCGTTAATTGGATGTTTTGCGACGGCGATCTTTACTTCTTCCATGGTCGCCGCCGTGTCGGTGGGTGCGTTGTTGTTTTGCTCCCCGAACCGACACGATTCACGTTAGAGGAGGTGGGAGGGCGGGAGAATAGCAAAAAATGAAAAGGGGTCTTTCAAAAAATGAAAACATGAAATTCAACAAATGATAAAGTAGAGCAAGAACAGTGACTTGTAGGCGACTTCTTGCGTACAACCATAAACAATAAAATTTCTTCGTCCCCGACGAACGGTAGTGTATGGCCGATAAGCGGTAGCTGATTTGTGAAGGCCGGAAAAACGTGACCGGGATTTCGTCCATTCTTTAAAATCCGATTTTGTTTTTCTTGTAGGATTTTCGCTATCTAATCTGTAAGTTTTTCGCCAAGCTATCGTGTTTGTTACTTATGGTAGCATTTTAACCAATCTGTAGCGTTTCGCTTGCTGTTTGGTGTTCAGGGTCAAGCCGTTCGTTCCTTGATTATCAAAATATTTTGCATTTCCTTGCCTTCTTCCTGTGTGTCCTGGCGGCTTGCGCGTCTGCTATTAAAGGGTGCGGCGCTTTCGGGCGCTTTCCGTGAAGGGTTGTGCGCGGTTTGTGGCGTACAGGTGTGTGCAAGAGAGCAGATCATTTCATTCCCTGGACAGGCATCGTGGTGCTTTAACTCTGCGTTGCCGAGACTCCCGTCTCGGCGTAGTTTCAGAGATGGCGGTCATCGCCGCGAAAGGAATAAGACTAATAAATAAGGAGATACACCATGAAAATCGAACGACTGAGAACCTATCTGTTATCCGTGTCGGCAGGTTGCTTGCTGGCTCTTCCTTGGTCCGCTTCAGCCTTTACGGTTTATGAAGAGATCACCCCGATCGGCTCAAGCGTGCCCGCCACGCCTGTGGTGTTTGAGGGAGTGGTGACAGCGGTGGGCGTGCCGTGTGACCTTGAGTTGGATGCGGAGCTTCTGGTGTACGGCAGCACCGTTGAGATCAATGTCCTGGCTGGAAGCGTGACAGGCAGTGCCTTTTGCAACTCTGTCTCGTTATCCAACTTCCCCTGGTATTCCGCGACGCCGACCAGCGCGTTTCCCACCTGGTTCTACGATCCTGCGGACGTATCCATGACATTCCATAATGTACAGATATCGGTGTGTGGATCCCCGGCAAATGTGGTGCTGGACTATAACAACTGGAACATACCGCAGACGGTCCCGGTCTATCGCCTATCTACCATTGAATTCTCCAATGTGGTTTTGGGGACCTGTTCGCTAAACGGTGTCTTACAGATGCAGGGCACCGACTACAACTTAGTCAATAACTGATCCTGTCGCGGCGGTGGCCCCACGGCCGCCGTTGTCACCCCTTTGTTTAGCGAGCTGGTCAGGTCTTGGTGTTCCTTGGACCAGACTGGGGGAATCGGGGTGGAGCCGGCGGGCCCTGCACGGCAGGCTTCTCTTTTGCGTTAGCCGCAGTTATAGACCTACGAATCACGCAAATTTCGCCTTTTTGCGCATTTTTCACGATAAAATACATGGTTTGCCACGTTTTTTCACTGTTTGGCGCCCCTTCTTGCCTGTCATTTGCCGATCACGGCTGCGTCTCGTTCGTCCTGGCTTACAAGGATTGTCCGCACCGTAGGACAGACAGCCGGATACGGCCCGGGCCACGCTTGGCGATACCCATCGACGAGGTGCCCATGGACAAACGCGACAGCAAGATGCGTAGGAAAGGAGGGGGTGCACGTGTTCGGTGATCCAGAGAAGCGAAAGCGCTGGAGTTGCAAGCTCGATCCGGAGTTGTACAATTGTCCAATGATTACTGCCGACACCAATATTTTTCTCGCCGCCGCTCTGGATGAACCGGAAAAGCCCGATATCGTGCGGCTTACGGCGGGTGCGGGTGTGATTTGCGCGCCGGAGATTCTTCCCTATGAGATAGGGAATGCTTTGAGTGCGATGTGCCGTCGCCGGAAACTGACCGAAGACGAAGCCATCAGCGCTTTGCACATTACCTTGCGGATCCCGGTTCGCCTTATGCCCGTGGACGTCGAGCGGGCTTTACGCCTTGCCACGGATTTCGGAATCTATGCGTACGATGCGTATTTTCTGGAGTGCGCGAGAAACCACGGTGGCAACCTTATTACGCTGGACCAGCAAATGAAGCGCGTCGCCGTCCAGCTTGGCCTGCGCGTCTTGGAGCCATGAGATGAAGGTGTTTACCTACTCCGAAGCGAGACAGAACCTGGCGAAGTTGCTGGACCTGGCGAAAACCGAGGAGGTCCACATTCGCCGAAAAGACGGCTCCGTCTTTATTTTGCGCGCGCAAATCGAGGAGGTGGAGTCACCGTTCGACATCCCCGGAATACGAACACAAGCCCGCACCGAAGACATTTTGGAGGCGGTCGCGGATACGCGTGCCCGCACCTGAACAGCAGCTTCAGGCATTCCCTCAGCGTCGGTGTGTTTTATGGGCGCCTTTGGTGGCTGGGACGTGCTAATCAGGCTTGTTTGCGCCGCGGGCAACATTCGTTGCTGACCACGCAAAATGGCGCTTTTTCAGCTTTCTGACACGGTTTTCCTGTCTTATTGCCCGGTTCGGCCACCTCATTGTCCCTAACCGACTTTCCGTGCTGGCTGATAATGTTTTCAGCCTTCACGTACAGCGCCTCGAGGCCGTAGCCGTTATCCTCAGGCATCTTCAGCCGTTCCCTTACTTGACTCCCAAAATGGCCATAAGGTATGACTTGCAGATCGCCTGGGTGCGATTCGTTGGCACGCATGCTCAGTACGACCAGGTTGACGCGGAGACTGTGTAATGAACATTCAGCCGATTCATACAGACGATGACCTCGAACGTGCGTTCGCTCGCCTGGAAGAGCTGTGGGATGCGGACGAAGGCAGCCCGGAGGCGGATGAACTGGAAGTGCTCTCCATCCTGATTGAAAAGTACGAAGACGCACACTATCCCGTTGGCCCTTCGGATCCCGTCGAGGCGATTCTGTTCACGCTTGAGCAGCGCGGCCTGACCCGCCGCGATCTTGAGGCTTACATCGGCTCCAGCGGGCGGGTCTCCGAAGTCCTGAATCGGAAGAGGGCACTCAGCCTTCAGATGATCCGCAACCTGCATGCCGGCCTCAACATTCCCTATGAGAGCCTTCTGAACGACACCGCCGCCTGACCTCTCCACTAGGTGGTCGCAGTTTCATTGGATGCCTTTCTGGCCGCTTTGCGCTCCCCGCAACTTTGTTGCCAAGCACGCAAAATGCGGCTTTACAAGAACTTGGTTTACGTCCTTTCGATGTCACCGAGTTTTTGGACAACGATGTAGCCATCACCGAATACTTGACACAGGTGCTGGCAGAGGGCGATCACGAAGAACTGCTTGCCGCCATTGGTCATGTCGCGCGGGCTCGCGGCATGACCGACCTGGCGCGTCAAACCGGATTGGGCCGCGAAAGCCTGTATAGGGCATTGCGCCCTGGTGCCGATCCGCGCTTTTCGACACTGATGAAAGTACTGCACGCGCTCGGCGTACACTTGCAGGCCGTGCCCGAGAAGATCGCCTGATCTTTAATACCCAATCGGTAATAACATGGTCGCTCGGCTGTATTTGCGCTGCTCGCAGCCTTTGTTGCCAAACCCGCAAAACGGCGATTTTTCGGCTTTCTGACACGCTTTTTCTGTCTTTTTGCCCGGTTCTGCCACCTTAGTTGCCCCCCAACTGACGTTTCGTGCTGGCTGACAATGTTTTCAGCCTTCAGGTACAGCGCCTCAAGGCCGTAGCCGCTAACTTCGGACCTCCTCTACGGCCTTATCCAGCTGCATCATGATGGGGCCCGCTCTTTCCCTCAGGCCGCGTTTTGCGGTGTCCGCAATTAGCGTCTATTTCCTCGCTTTTGGTCTTAGAATCGCCGGGTCGTGCCGGTTTTACCCGTAATGGTTTCCCGGCGAAACCTTCCCCGAAATGCACGACCTGCAGGAGGCGTACGAGATGATTACCAACCGGTTCGAGGAATGGAAAGAGCGCCAACGTCTCATGGGCGTGCAGCAGGGCCGTCTGGACGGTGAACGCACGCTGGTCCTGCGCCAGATACAACACCGCTTCGGCGAATTACCCGCCGCGCTTCGCCTGCGCCTGGAGGGCGCCTCCCAGGCTGAGCTGGAAAGCCTTGCCGATCGGGTTCTGGATGCCTCCAGCCTGGACGATCTCTTCCAATAGGTAACGTGGCACCGTTCGCTTTTTCTTGCCGGTCGGTCGGGTTAAGGTTGTTGACTCATTGATTCGACAATAAGAACTGATCATGCAACCTCGCCCCGCCTCAACGTTGGCGCTGCTTCGGGACACCGGGCAGGGCCTTGAAGTCTTGATGCTTCAGCGCACCCTTAAGGCCGTGTTCATGCCCGGCTTCTATGTGTTCCCCGGCGGCGCCGTCGATGACGGCGACCGCGATCTCGCGCGCAGCGGCCACCTTTATGGCCACGATGACGAATCCGCCAGCGCCTTGCTGGGTCTGCCGGAGGGCGGCGGGTTGGGCTATCTGGTGGCCGCTGTGCGCGAATGCTTCGAGGAGTCCGGCATGCTGCTGGCCCGGGACAGCGCCGGCCAGTGGCTGGACGGCGGCCACCCGGTGATGGATGGCCGCTGGGCGGTGGGTAGCGGCGAGGCGGATCTGGGGGATCTGTGCCGCTCCCACGGGTTGGCGCTGTCGCTGGATGGTATTGCCTATATGGATCACTGGGTAACGCCGCCGGGGCCGCCGCGCCGTTTTGATACGCGCTTCTTCGCGGCGGTGGCGCCGCCCAATCAGGTGCCCGCCCACGACGGAGAGGAGACCATCGACCATATCTGGATTCGTCCGCAGGACGCGCTGGAGGACCGCCGCCTGGGCCGCCGGGAGTTCGCCACGCCCACGGTGAGCGTGCTGCGCAAGCTGTCGGAGTTCGCGTCGGTGGACGAAGTGCTGGCCTACGCCCGCGACCGGCGGCCCCAGGCGTTTCCGACCCAGCCGTGGCCGGCGCGCAAGGGCGACGAAGTGGTTTACATCGAGCCGGGTCGCCCGGCTTATGACGAGGTGTGCAAGCTCGACCCGGAGGCGACGGGCAGTGCCCAGGCGCGCCTGGAGGCGGGCCTGTGGGTGGCGCTCAGCAACAGTGTGTCGCGCCTGACCCTCAACGCCGGGGCGGACGACCGCGGCCCGGGCTTCAACAGTTACCTGGTGCGTGCCGGCGAGCAGGCCCTGGTGGTGGACCCGGTGATCGAGGGCCGGGACGATCTGCATGCGCTGCTGGAAGCCTGCGACGGCGTGCTGTCGAGCATTGTGCTCACCCGCCCCCGCGAACAACAGGCGGCGGCCCGCGCCCTGCAGGGTGCCACTGGCGCCCGCATCCTGGGCGTGGCCGGCCCGGCAGATCAGCGCCTGGCCCATGGTGAGCCGCACAACCTGGGCGGGCTCACGCTCAAGCTGCTGCACACCCCCGGCCAGGCGGACGACCACCAGTGCCTGCTGATTCAGGAGGAGGGCATGCTGTTCTCCGGCACCACCGTGCTGGAGCGCTCCATCGCCAAGGGCTACCTGCCCGCCGCCGACGTGGACGCCTACGTGGCCGGCCTGGCGCGGCTGCTGGAAGAAGACCTGCACTGGATCGCCCCCGGCCGCGGCTTCCTGATGGGCCAGCCCGAGAAGGTCCTGGACCATCTGATGACCCAGTGCCTGAGCAAGGTCCAGCGCTGAACCTCCTTTGAACGCAGTGCCTATCAGGGCACTGCTATATAAGAAGTCTCTTCAGCCGCTCTCCGATATCACCTACCACGATTGAGGTTCTGACCGACGGCGTTGGAGCCGCGGATATTGCAGGCTGGGCTCTGGCCGAATTCCTGATGGAATTCAAGTATTCGTTTAAAAACGACATTCAATCGTGTATAAAGTCCTTCATTACATTGATCACCGGGGCGCCGCCCCTCTGGACCGATGGCTACGCCAGCTGAACGACCCGCTTGGCAAAGTTGCCATCATCAGACGGCTTAATCGGCTCGAACTGGGGCAGGTGGGTGACCATAAACCATGTCGGCAAGGTGTTTGGGAATTACGAATCAACACCGGGCCCGGATATCGCGTGTACTACGCTTGGGCCGACAGCACGAGTTTGTTGCTGCTGTGCGGTGGTAGCAAACGACGGCAGAGCCGGGATATTGAGAGAGCCTTATTGTATTGGCGACATTGGCGAAACAGGGAGCACCATTAATGGCTGCACGACTTCATGACGACGTAATGGCAGAGCTGCTTCGGGATGATCCCGTGGTCGCCGCGGAGTTGCTCAACAGCGTTCTAGCCGATGGCGACCAGGCGGAACTTATGGTGACCCTGCGGCAGCTCGCCAAAGCGTTTGGCGGCGTTCGCTACGTGGCGGAAGAGGCGCACCTGAACCCGACTCAGCTGTACCGTGCGCTTTCGAAGCCCGGTAACCCCAAGCTTTCCAGTCTGCGCGCGATTCTCGGCGTGATGGGCTTGCGGCTCGCGGTGCAGCCGATTGAAAGAACCAAGTCTTGAGATATGGCACGTCCAATATGCAAATAATTTATTTTATTTTCGAGAGTATCCGCGTTTAGCCTGTTATCACTGGGCCACGAAGGGGAAGTACGTGGCCTGGCGGAAGCGGTTCGGGACGGACCGCTGCATAACAAAAGAAAGGAGACTCTCATGAATCATCAAACCAAACCCTTCACCCTGAAACACCTCTTCGCGGCAGCGCTGCTGTGTGCGTCGGCGGCCGGTTGGGCGGCGAACCCCGCACCGGCACCGGGCATCTATCAGTTCGGCGCCAGCCCCGGCACCCTCAACCTGACCATTACCCAGGGCGGCACGACCGAAAGCTGTGCGCTCACCATGGATATGGATTTCCAGCCCGCCGGCGGCGGCGTCAATTTGCTAATGGCGAACGCCATCATCATGCCGGGCTCGCCGGGTTGTCCGACGGTGCAGTTCCTGCCGCCATGGAACGGCTTCGCGCCATTGCCCATGCCACTGGCCGGCAGCATCGTGCCGGCGTCGTTCAGTAACGCGATGATCATCGGGCCAACCGGGGCGCCCTGTACCACCGCGCCCGGCCCGTTGACCATGCAGTTCTCGAACGGCCCCACGGTCATCAACACCTCCCCGTCGGACTTTATGTTCGCTACCGCCTTTGGTAGCTGCCAAATCCAGGGCTCCGCCCGCACGCTACCGATGTTCCCGGATGTGGACATCATTCCCTGAGTCCAGGGACGGACCCGGTGCAAGCCGGGTCCTTTTCACATAGAGTGCCAGGACGAACATAACAACGAACGCCACAATAATTTTTTGGGGGGGCGGCAATGGATGCCGATTTTTCCACGCACGCACTGCATCACCAAGCCACCGTATTGCGCAACACCCGGTTAGGGCAGGACGCCTCGCTGACGCCCTGGGCGGTGAACCCGGATCGCTTGAAAGCCACCGCGGTGGCGCAACTGCACCGTATTGCCGGCTTTACCCCCGACGGTGGGCTGAGCGAGGGCGGCGGCTGGGAATATCAGTTCCTCTACAACACCTTGTACACACTGGAGGTGCCCTATGAGGATTCATCGGATCTCTACCAACTGGTTTTGACCTGGGACGCCACCTTCGCGGTGCGCTATCGGGCGGTCGCGGAGCAACCGCTGGAGAGCCTGCTGGAGGTTGCCTTCGGGCCGGGCGCGCAGGCTTTCCGGTGCCGTTGGCGGACCGCCGTCGACGCGCTGTTCGACCAGGCCGGTTACGGTACCGCTTTCGGCGGCCACGTCCTGCAAGACGCCCTCATAATGCAACCGCCCGCGACGAAGCCCGTGTACCAGCAGGACGAGCCTTTGCGTCCCGGCGTCACGCCCGCCCAGGAGGTGCTCCGCCCGAACGGGCCGGAGGCCGGCCCCGTTGGTCGCCCCCATTAGGCTCGTACCGTATGGTCTGATGGATTGGAAATTACTGGCAAGGACTCTCAAAAATGACAAGAACCCATAAGCGTCGCCCCCTGGCTATCGCCATCTTATTCGGGTTTCTGGGCACGGTGGCGCACGGCGCACCGGTGACGTTTTCTTCCAAGGACCTGTGCGTGGAAGGCGTGGCGGCGCCGCTTGAGGTGGAAGTGGCGGAAACCCAGGCCCAGCGCAATCGTGGTCTGATGCAGCGCGACAGCCTGGCGGAAGACGCCGGCATGCTGTTTCTGTTCGACGGCCCGATGCCCGAGGGCGTCGGCTTTTATATGTACCGCACGCTGATTCCCCTGGACGTGGCCTTCGCCGATGCCGACGGCCGGATCGTGTCGATCATGACGATGACGCCGTGCCCCCATGACGACCCGCGCCGCTGCAAGATTTACCGGCCGGGCAGGGCGTTCGTGTCCGCGCTGGAGGTGAACGCCGGGTTCTTCGAGCGCCATGGCGTGGAAAAAGGGGACAGACTTTTCCGTCCGCTGGAAGGCCGCTGCGATCTCGCACCCGACGACGAGCCAATGGCTGACAAGGATTAGCGTTTCCGGCTTATTTCCTCCGCGTTTTACCCCGGCACACTGAGGCTTTACCGACCCAAGGACGCGGAACGGAGAGCGAGATCGATATGTCGGAAGAGCGCACCCCCTACGCGCCGGGCACCGGCTCGGCGGCGGACGCCTGGGTGGATCGTCTGCTGGAACGGGGGCGCGGCCCGGAGCTGGCGCCGATGCCCTTGAACACCCCACTGGACGGCACCCATGTCACCGCGGCGGTGCGGCTGACCGGCCGCGACCGCTTTCACCTCGCCCGGGTTCTGGGCGTGGACCTGCCCACCCTGGAGCACTGGGAGCGGGGCGTCGGCGCGCCGGACGGCGCCGCCCGCGCGCTGCTCCTCATCGCCCTGCGCTTCCCCGAAGTCATCCGCGCCTTCTCCACGGACTGATTACTGCCGGGCGTTGAGCATGGCGATGGCCGCCAGCGCTTCCGGGTCGTGTTCCTTGAGCCGGTTGGCGATGCCGTGCTGGAAGAAGTAGCGGAAATCCGGCTCCTTCTGCGCGGGCACCAGGCAGCGGTCGCCGGGCAGCACCGGGGTCTGGGTGACCGCCCCTTCATCGGCGACCATGGCCTGGGCGGTGCCGTCGCCGTACAGGCGCCAGCTCACCACTTCCATCAGGCTCAGGGTTTCGAACTCGTCCTCGGAGAACACCGCATGGGTGCCGATGGTATCGGGAATCTCCTGCACCAGGCCCTGATGCGGTTTGCCAAAGAACGCCACCGCCTCGTCCAGCTCCCGCACCTTGTGCGGCGGGGCCTCGCAGAACAGGTAGTCGCTCTCCGGCAGCCG
>JBFJUC010000024.1:0-16209 GCA_041624875.1 Alcanivorax sp. | reverse complement strand
GCTTGCCAGTGGTTCAAAGGGGTCATTATGCTAGCCCACACTGTGTAATCGGGGCGCTGAATGAAATTACATCACCAGATATTTCTGGCCATGGTGCTGGGCGGTATTGCCGGGGCGCTCACCGAAGAGAGCACCCGCCTGCTGGGGCTGCCGCTGCTGCCCGGCTACGACCTGATCGGCGACCTGTTCATCAACGCCTTGAAGATGGTGGTGGTGCCGCTGATCACCACCGCCATCATCAGCGGCATGATCAATGTCGGCGACGGCGACGACCTGGGCCGCCTGGGCCTCAAAACCGTGGTGTTCTATCTCGCCACCAGCCTGATCGCGGTGCTGGTGGGGCTGCTGGTGGTGAATCTGATCGCCCCCGGCGTGATCGACGGCCAGCCGGCGCGGGAGCTGCTTGGCCTGTCGGCGGACACCGACCAGGCCCTGGCCAGCATCGAGGGCCGCGGCGCCGGCGACTTTACCGAGATTCTGCGCCAGTTACTGCCGCCTAATCTGTTCCAGGCGGCCGCCGAAACCCAGATGCTGGGCCTGATCGTGTTTTCCCTGTTCTTCGGCTTCTTTCTGCGCACCCTCCCCGGCGCCCCTGGGGAGCACCTGCGCCAGACCGTGGAAGGCATCTACCAGGTGACCATGCGCATCACCATGGTGATCATCCGCTTCGCGCCGCTGGGCGTGTTCGGCCTGATCGCCGCCACCGTGACCCGCACCGGGCTGGACGCGGTGGAGCCGCTGGCGCTGTTCTTTGTCACCGTATTGTTGGCCTTGGGCATTCACATGTTCGGCGTGATGCCGCTGCTGATCCGGCTGTTCGCCAAACGTTCGCCGGTGCGCCATCTGCAGGCCATGGCGCCGGCTCTGATGACTGCCTTCTCTTCGGCCAGTTCCGCGGCCACCCTGCCGCTGAGCATGGAGTGCGTGCAGAAGCGCTCCGGCGTGTCCAAGCGCACCTCCAGCTTCGTGCTGCCGCTGGGCGCCACCGTGAATATGGACGGCACCGCCCTGTATGAGTGCGTGGCGGCGATCTTTATCGCCCAGGCTTACGGCATGGATTTGTCCCTGACCACGCAGTTCGTGATCGTTCTGACCGCCTTGCTCACGTCCATCGGCGTGGCCAGCATTCCCGCCGCCAGCCTGGTGGCGATCACCGTGATTCTCGGCACCATCGGCCTGCCCGCCGAAGCGATCGGCCTGATTCTGGTCACCGACCGGCTGCTGGACATGTGCCGCACCGCAGTGAACGTCTGGGGTGACAGCGTCGGCGCGGTGATTCTGGCCCGCAGCGAAGGCGAGGAGGACGTGCTGCGCACGCCCATGAAAGAACTCGAGACGGAACGGGCCTGAGCGGATGAAACCGGTTCTTTTGATTACCGGCGCCGCTCACGGCCTGGGTCGCGCGCTCGCTCTTGGCGCCGCGCGGGACTACCGGCTGGCGCTGTTCGACCGGGAGCGGGTGGCCGGCGAGCACCTCGCTGACACGCTGCGCCGGGACGGCACCGAAGTGCTGTTTCTACACGGCGACGTGGCCGTGGAGGCGGACTGGCGCCACGCCCTGGAGCGGGTACAGCGACGCTGGGAGCGGCTCGACATTGTGATCAACAACGCCGGTCTGGCCGCCATGGGCCCGTTCGAGGGGCAAACGCCGGAAACCTGGGAACAGCTCTGGCGAACCAACGTGATGGGCGCCGTCAACGGCTGCCGCACCGCCCTGACCCTGATGAAACGCCAGGGTGACGGGCATTTGATCAACGTAGCGGCGCTGGCGGGCATCACCGCGCCACCGGGTATGGCCGCCTATGTGGCCAGCAACGCCGCCTTGATCCGCTTCAGCGAGGCCCTGGCGGCGGAACTGGACGGGCTGAATATCGGCGTCAGCGTGGTTTGCCCGGATTCGTTCTCCAGTGACATGAGCCGGCGCATGCCGAACGCCGATCCGCTCAGCCGCGCGCGCCTGCAGCGGGCCATGGACGACGCGCCGGAAAGCGCCGCCGAGGTGGCGGACACCATTCTTCAGCACATGGGCAAGCGACCGCTTTACCTGTTTCCTCAACCGGAAGCGCGCCGAGACTGGCGCAAAAAGCGCTGGCGCCCGGAGCGCTTCGTGGCGCGCATGGCGAAACTGGGCAGCGCGCTACGCCGCTATCGTTGATGCACTTATTGCTGATGCACTTCCTCAATATAGCGCAGCGTATGTCGGTAATCGCCTTCCAGCGCCTTGTCGAAGCGCTCGCCGATCAGACGCTCCAGTTTGCGCCCCACCAGCGGTAAGGATGAATGCACCGCCACGCGGGTAATCTGGCGGGACTGATCGTTCTGGTCACTGTCGGCGAGCAGCATCATGGTGCCACTCACCTTGACCGGCACATTGCCCAGCTGAAAGCGATAGTCCGCCTGGTAACCGCCGGTGGCCGGGCGCCAGTGAAACTCGGTGACCAGTTCCGCTTCGGAGGGCAGTAGCTTGCGCGCGAAAGCCGGCACCTTGTCCAGCCGGATTTCTATCGGCTGCGCGATGCGAATGCGAAAGCCGTCGCCGGTGGGTTCGAACATCTCAAAGCGGTAATCGTCCACTTTGCCCCATTGATAACGCTGCTCGAAAAACGCCCGGCTGGTGAGGATGCCGTACAGTTCTTCGACATTGACCGGATAGCGGCGTTCCGCGGTGACATCCATGGTTTTCTCCCAAGTAATAAGATGCCCTGGGGGCCAATCGCCGGCTTACCGGTAGGCCCGGGACGAAGGCAAAGCTACACTGCGCCGGGAAGCCATTTCAATTATTCCGCGATTGCGGCTGGTCAAAAGTAAGGAGCACGTATGACTGCCACCCGCCCCTACGCCCTGGTTCTGTTCGGTGCCACCGGTTTCACCGGCGGCCTGTGCGCCCGTTATCTGGCCCGCAAGCTGCCCGCGGGCACGCCCTGGGCCCTGGCGGGCCGCAACCGCGGCAAGCTTGAGCAGGTCGCCGCCGGCCTGCCCGGCGACAACCCGCCCGGCCTGATCGAGGCCGACAGCGACGATCCCGCCAGCCTCACCGCCCTGGCCGCCCAGACCCGGGCACTGGCCAGCACCGTGGGCCCGTACATGCAGTACGGCGAGCCGCTGGTGCGCGCCTGCGTGGAACAGGGGACCCACTACTGCGACCTCACCGGCGAACCGGAATTCGTTAACACCCTGTTGACCCGCTACCACGAGGCCGCCCAGGCCACGGGTTGCGCGCTGGTCAACTGCTGCGGCTTCGACTCGATTCCCCATGACGCTGGTGTGTTGTTCGCGATCCGTGAACTGACCCTGGAGAACGGCGGCCCACTGGATGGTCCGGTGACGGCTGAGGGGGCGGTGGCGTTTTCCGCCAAGTTTTCCGGCGGCACCTGGCGCTCGGCACTGGAAGCCTTCGCCCGCCCCGGGGCCAACCAGCGCAGCCAGCGCGACGCCCAGGTACGGCTCAAACAATGGTACCCGCGCAAGGTGGGCAGCCTGGCGCCCAAACCGCACAAGGACGACGAGCTGGGCGGCTGGCTGGCGCCCATGCCGACCATTGATCCCATGGTAGTGATGCGTTCGGCCCGGGCCCTGGAGGATTACGGCCCGGAGTTCCGTTACGGCCATTATCTGGTCACCGGCGGGCTGGGCAAGTTGATCGGCGGCGCCGCCGGCGTCGGCGGGCTGGTGCTGGCGGCCCAGATCGGCCCGCTGCGGCGCCGTCTGATGAAGCTCAACCCGGCCGGCCAGGGCCCGGACCCCGCCACCCGGGCGCGGTCCTGGTTCCAGGTGCGGGTGCGCGCCCGTTGCGGCGACAGCGAGGTGCTGTGCCGCGTCTCCGGCGGTGACCCAGGCTACGACGAGACCGCGAAGATGCTTTCCGAAACCCTGATGGGGCTGGCGCTGGATGACGGCTACCCCAAGCACACCGGCGTGGTCACCCCGGTGATGGCCCTCGGCGACCGCCTGATCGACCGCCTCGAGGCCGCCGGCATGCTGTTCGAGCGCAACGCCTGATTCAGACGAAGTACATCAACAGCCATTCGGCCACCAGGGCGGGCTTGTCCTCGCCCTCGATGTCCACGGTGAACAGGAACTTCAGTAGCCACTGCCCGGGCTTCTTCTCGTTGGCCTCGATCAGGGTGGCGCGGGCGCGGATGCGCGCGTCGACCTTGACCGGGGCCATGAAGCGAAGTTTGTCGAAGCCGTAGTTCATGCCCATTTTCATGCCGCGCGGCACCAGGAAATCATCGATGCTGGTCTGCAGGTACGGCAATAGGGACAGGGTCAGGTAGCCGTGGGCGATGGTGGTGCCGAACGGCGTCGCCTTGGCCCGCTCCGGGTCGACATGAATAAACTGATGATCCAGAGTCGCCGCGGCGAAGTCGTTGATGCGCCCCTGGTCGATGGCAAACCATTCCGAGGCGCCCATGTCCTCGCCGACGTACTCGTTGATTTGTGCGGCTTCCACCACTTTCATGCCCGGCTCTCCTCGCGTTTTTTATTAAGGGTTCAATACCGCGAGGATAACCGCGCACGCCAGCGCCGCCATGACGGGATGGCTCGCCGGCGGCACTGTTTTGGTCAACCACCTATGCCAGCGTGAGAAAGGCTTTGATGGCATCCGCGACCGGCTGCGGATCGTCCATGTGCAAATGGTGGCGCCCGGGCAGACGGGTAACCTGCACGTCGCTCAGCCAGTCAATGCGGTGGTCGAAGCGTCCGTCGCCGCCAAGGCCCTGATTGCCCAGCACCAACAAGGTGGGCGCGGTGATGCGTTCGACGAAGCCTTTCACCTGCTCGTCGGTAAGCCGCAGCGACGACGTGATGCGCAGGCGCGCGTCGGTGCGCCAGGTCCAGCCCCCGTCGACCTGCTCCAGCCCACGCTCGCACAACAAACGGGCGGAGCTTTCTTCCAGCCCCCCCAGGGCCGGCAGCCGAGCCGCCACTGCCTGCTCGGGATCCGCATAAACGGGCTTGCGCTTATCCGGCAGCGCCTGCATCTGATCGATGGCTTTACGCAGATTGGGCGCCACGTCGTCGGCGGCGGTGGCCGGCGGCCCCAGACCTTCGATCAGAACCAGGCGGCTGACCCGTTCCGGGAAGGTGGCGGCGAACAGGCAGGCCACGCCGGCGCCCATGGAATGCCCCACCAATACGAACCGCTCCCAGCCCAGCTGGTCGGCCACCGCCAGCACATCGCGTACATGGTCCACGTAATGGGTGGCCTGGTGGCGGGGGCGGTGCTCGGAGTGACCGTGGCCGGCGAAATCCAGCGCCACCAGCGGATGGCCCAGGGGCGCGGCAAGGGGCTGGAAGGAGGCGGCGTTATCCAGCCAACCGTGCAACGCCAGCACCGGTTCGCCGGCGCCGGGCCACTGCAGGCCGGCCAGTTCCTGGTCGTAGGCACGAAAACGACGTTCCACGGGGGTCTGTGAGGGATTAGCGGGCATCCTTGGCGCCCTCCCCGGAAACCACACTGCCTTGTCGATGGGCCGGGCCAAGCACGCCGTCCAGCGCCTGCAGCACCATTTTCGCGGTGCCCTCCGGGCGCTCCAACGGGTACATATGACTGCCCGGGGCAAACAGCCGCGTCAACCGGTGTCGGCGGGCGTGGCGGGCACCGCCCAGGTGAAACAGCGTCGGCGATTTTTCACCGGTGACCAGCACGCCGGGCACCCGGGTGCGCGGCAACGCCGTGACCCCGGTGGGCGTTTCCTGGAACACCGCCACTTCCACTTCCGGACGAAAGCGCAGGCGCCACCCGTCGCCGTGGCGCTCCAGGCCGGCCTCCAGGTAGTTCTTCAGCGAACGCGGGTCGAACGCCTTGAACAGACCCCGGGAATTGAAATAGCTCTCCACGTCGTCCCAGTTGGCCCAGTAATCGAGCCGGCCTTTGCTCTTTTTCGCCGGTGAGAAGCGGTCGCCCTGCCCGGTCAGGCGGGCCAGCCGGTAAGCGACGCCCTGCAGACCATTGGCGAGCGGCGGATCCAGCATCACCTGGGCCTGGAACCACTCCGGATGCCGATGGGCGACCCAGAACATCAGTACCGAGCCCATGGAGTGCCCGAGGCCGATAATCGGCTTGGGCAGCGGTTCGAGAAACGCCTCCAGTTCCAGGCTCAGGCTTTTCCAGTCCCGGTCCACCGGGTAACGGGGGTCCTGGCCGAGGCATTCCACTACGTGGATGTCATAGTGCTCCGCCAGGGGCGCCAGGAAGGTGTCGTAGCTGTGCCCGGGCACGCCGTTGGCGTGAGCAAAGGCCAGCACCGGTTTGCGTCCCGCCGCCGCTTGGGTGTTCATCCAGCGCTCTCCTCGAAAAATCGGCAATTCAAAAGCGTCCATGATAACCGCCCCCGGCGGCAAACCCATGGCCAAATCCGCCAACGCGCGGACAGTTCGCGTCGGGGATTGTACAATGCGCGGCAAACAGGAGGTGTCATGACGCTGATCTCGTTCAATATCAATGGTATTCGCGCACGCCTGCATCAGCTTGAAGAGCTGCTGGGCAAGTACAAACCCACCCTGGTGGGGCTGCAGGAAACCAAGGTTCAGGACAGTGAGTTTCCGGAACAGGCGGTCCGCGATCTCGGCTATCACCCCTATTATCATGGCCAGAAAGGCCACTACGGGGTGGCGCTGCTAACGCGCGAACCGTTGGAGGAGGTGCAGTACGGCTTTCCCTCCGACGGCGAGGACGCCCAGCGCCGGATGATCATCGGCCGGCTGCGCGACGCCGACGGTCAGCCGCTGACCGTGCTCAACGGCTATTTTCCGCAGGGTGAGAATCGCGAGCATCCGGTGAAATTTCCCGCCAAGGAAAAGTTTTACCAGGATCTGCAGCGCTATCTGGAGACCCATCACGACCCCGGCGAGAAACTGGCGATCATGGGCGATTTCAATATTTCCTCCACCGACCGCGACATCGGCATCGGCGAGGCCAACCGCAAGCGCTGGCTGCGCGAGGGGAAAACCAGCTTTCTGCCTGAAGAGCGTGAATGGTGGCAGCGGCTGATCGACTGGGGCCTGGAAGACACCTTCCGCCGCCAGTACCCGGATACCGACGATGTGTTCTCCTGGTTTGATTACCGTTCCCGAGGCTTTGAACGCGACCCGCGCCGCGGCCTGCGCATTGATACCGTGCTGGCTACCCGCCCCCTGGTGGAACGCCTCACCGACTGCGGCGTCGACTACGAGATGCGTGCCATGCAGCGCCCTTCGGATCACTGTCCGGTGTGGAGCCGGTTCGATAACCTGCCCTCATGAGCGTTCATTTTCATTTCAAGCGGCTAAAGCCCAACCTGGACGGGCTCGGGTTCCTGATCGATGTGGGGATGATCCTGCTGGTGATCGCCAACCTGAGCCTGATCCTGTTTGATTGGATCTACCGGGTCGAAGCGGTGCAGTCCGTCATGCAGTCCTACACGCCGGACTTCTACCGCTTCTACAGCGACACGATCCACGCCAATTTTTTTGAAATCGATCTGGCGTTCGTCAGTGTCTATCTCACCGAGTTCGTGATTCGCTGGGCGGTGGCCATCGCTCGCCACACCTACCACCGCTGGTTTTTCTATCCGTTCGTGCACTGGTACGACCTGCTGGGCTGTATTCCGGTAGGCAGCTTCCGCTGGCTGCGGATACTGCGCGTGGTGAGCCTGATGTACCGGCTGCAGAAGCTGGGCGTGGTGGATTTCCGCGATACCGCGGTGGGCGCCACGGTGATCAAGTATTACCGCATTCTGATGGAAGAGATTTCCGACCGGGTGGTGATCAACGTGCTGGAGGGCGCGCAGCGGGAAATCCGCAGCGGTGGCCCGATGATGCAACGTATTGAGCAGGATGTGCTGGCGCCCCGGCGGGCACAGTTGGTGGACTACCTGGCTGGCCGCGTCGCCGACGCCACCCGCCGCAGCCACGACCAGTACCGCGACCCGCTTTCCGAGTATCTGGTGTACGTCACCGACGAGGCGGTGCAGCGCACCCCGGCGGGCCGGCGTCTGGCGGCGATTCCGGTGGCCGGGCCACGCGCCATCGCCCTGCTCGGCGACACCGTGCGCGACGGCGGCACCGCTTTGATAGCGCAAATCGTCGAGGACATCAGCGCCCCGGCCAACCGGCAGCGGCTGGACGCCCTGGTGGACAACCTTCTGGTGGCGTCCAGCGGCGGCGGCGAACAACTCAATGAGATGGTGAAAGAAACGCTGCTGGAAATTCTCGACCACGTGAAGGATCAGGTGGCGGTCCAGCATTGGAAGGAAGAAGACTGAACTCCGGCCGTGCCGGCCCCGGTCATTCGGGGGCGCGCAGCCACAGCAACCGCGCGCCGCCGGCGGCGGCCACATCCACGTCAAACGCGGCCACGCTGCCGACCCGGAACCCGGGCCGCGAGCGCGGCTCGCCCACCCACAGGGCGCTCAGCAGTGCCACCAGCGGCATGTGGCTGACCAACACCAGATTGTCGCATTCCGGCTGTTCGATCAGCCAATCGAGAAACTGCTCCGGCGCCGCTTCCGGCACCAGATAGCCGCAGGCCTCCTGATCCATGCCGCCGTAGGCGCGGGCAATACACAGCGCGGTTTGTTGAGCGCGCCGGTAAGGGCTGGCGATCAACCGGTCCACGGTGACGCCCTCTTCGCGCAATCTCTGCCATAGGGCCATCACCTCCAGGCGGCCGCGTTCGGTAAGCGGGCGCTCGGCGTCGGTGGGCGCCTGAGCCACGGCTTCGCCGTGCCGGCAAAGATAGACTCTCAAGCCGCCCCCCCGTGGAAGCTGAACTCCACGTCGTGCTTGTGCTCGCCGCCCATCAGCCGCGCGATCATCGTTTCCAGCGGCTTGCCCTGATAGATGATCTCATACAGAGCGGTGGCCAGCGGCATGTACACGTTGAGCTTTTCCGCGTGGGTGGCGACCAGACGAATGGTGTTAAGCCCCTCGGCGGTCTGGCCGAGGGTATCGAGCGCTTGCTGCAGTTCCTGGCCCTGGCCGAGCTGATAGCCGAGCCGGTAGTTGCGCGACAGGGACGAGGAGCAGGTGGCGATCAGATCGCCCACGCCGGACAGCCCGAGGAAGGTGAGCGGGTTGGCACCCAGCTCCACGGCGAAGCGGCTCATTTCCGCCAACGCCCGGGTGAGCATGAAGCTGCGGCTGTTCTCGCCGATGTCGATGGCGGCGGCCATCCCGGAGGCCACCGCATAGATATTCTTGAGCGCACCGCCCAGCTCCACGCCGTAGATATCCGGGTTGTCGTACACCCGAAAATACTCACAGCTGAGCGCCTGTTGAATAGTCTGGCAGAGGGCTTCGTCGGGGCTGGCGATCACCGAGCCGGTGAACTTGCGCTCGACGATCTCCCGCGCCAGGTTGGGGCCGCTGAGCACGCCGATGCGGGTGTGATCCCACTCGCGTTTGAGCAGTTGGCTCATTAACAGAAAGCCGTCTTCGTGAATGCCCTTGGTGCAGCTCACTACCAGGGTACCGTCCTTGACCATCGGGCGGGCCTGACGAAGCACCTCCACGAAAGCGCTGGAGGGCACCGCCACGAAGATCAGATCGGCGCCGTCGAGCACCTCATCGAGGTGCTCGGTGGCATGCACGCCCTCGGGCAGCGTCTGGCCAGGCAAATAGCGGGGGTTTTCCCCCTCCTCGTTAATCGCGGCGGCGGTTTCCGGATCGCGCACCCAGAGGCGGGTGCGGTGGCCGTTCTCGGCCAGGATACTGGCCGTGGCGGTGCCGAAACTGCCACCGCCGAGAATCGCGGCGGTGTGTTTGCGCTGCTCCATCAAGAGCCCCTCTGTCCGGGCGGGTGGGTCACCAAAGGGGGCATCATAAGCGCCTCCATCAGGCCAGGCAATGCAGCCTGGCCGCGTCGCTCACGACTCGCCGGCGCGCTCCTGGAGCAGGCGGTTCAGGCGCCGGGCGGTAGCCGCCGGATCCGAGGGCAACTGACCTTCGGCGAGCAGGGCCTGATCGAGCAGCAATTCGGCCAGTTCCGTGAAGGTATCGCCGTCTTCGATCCCGTCCAGACGTTGCAGCAGCGGGTGCGCCAGATTCACCTCCAGCGTCGGCTTGCTGTCCGGCACCGGCTGGCCGGCCGCTTCCAGCATCATGCGCATCTGCGGGCCCAGCTCGTCCTCAGCCAACACCAGGCAGGCCGGCGAGTCCACCAGGCGGCTGGTGGGCCGCACCTCGGCCACCTGTTCACCCAGGCTGTCGCCGAGGCGGCCGATCAATGGCGCCTGTTTGTCCTGGTCGGCACGCTCCTGGTCTTCCTGGTCCATGTCCAGCTGGCCACGGGCGGCGTTGACCAGTTTGCACCCTTTGTACTCACCCAGGTAGCCGGCCATCCATTCGTCCACCCGCTCGGTGAGCAGCAGCACTTCGATGCCTTTCTTGCGGAACACTTCCAGGTGCGGGCTGTTGCGCGCGGCGTTCAGGTTGTCGGCGAGCAGGTAATAGATTTTGTCCTGTTTCTCGCCGGCGCGCTCCAGGTACTGGTCGAGGCCCACGGCACCGGGCTGGGCGTCCTCGGTGGACGGGAAGCGCAGCAAGGCGGCGATCGATTCCCGGTTGTCCGGGTCCTCACCGACGCCCTCTTTGAGCACTTCGCCAAACTGCGACCAGAAGGTGGCGTATTTTTCCTCGTCGTTGCCCAGCTTCTTGAGCGTTTGCAGCACGCGCTTGGTGAGCGCCGCGCGGATCTTGCGCACCGGCCCATAATCCTGCAGCAACTCCCGGCTAACGTTGAGCGGCAGATTGGGCGCGTCGATCACCCCTTTCACGAAGCGCAGGTACAACGGCAGGAACTGCTCCGCGTCGTCCATGATGAAAACGCGCTGAACGTACAGCTTCAGGCCACGGCTGGCCTCACGGTGATAGAGATCAAACGGCGCCCGGGCGGGCACATAGAGCAGGCTGGTGTATTCCAGCGCGCCTTCCACCTTGTTGTGGCTCCAGGTCAGAGCGTCCTGGAAGTCGTGGCTCAGGTGGCGATAGAAGTTCTGGTACTCCTCATCGCTGATTTCCTGGCGGGGACGCTGCCAGAGCGCGGTGGCGGAATTGATCGTTTGCCATTCGCTGGTGTTGTCCTCGCCCTCGCCGCCGGTCTCCGCCGGGGTCGGCATCAGGATCGGAAATGCCACATGATCCGAATACTGCTGCACGGTGGCGCGCACTTTCTGGTCGTCCAGGAATTCCTTGGCGTCATCGCGCAGGTGCAATACCACCGCGCTGCCACGCTGGGCGCGCTCGATGGTTTCCACGGTGAACTCGCCCTCGCCGTCGCTTTCCCAGCGCACGCCCTGATCGGCGGGATCGCCGGCGCGGCGACTGAACACCTCGACGCGACCGGCAACGATAAAGGCGGAATAAAAGCCGACGCCGAACTGGCCGATCAGTTGGGCGTCCTTGCGGCGGTCGCCGGTCATGCTGGCGAGAAATTTCTCAGTGCCGGAGCGGGCGATGGTGCCCAGGTTGTCGACCACCTCTTCCCGGTTCATACCGATACCGTTGTCGGCGATGGTCAGCGTGCCCTCGTCCTTGTCCACCGAAAGGCGAATCCAGGGCTCGGGATCGCTTTCCAGTAACTCAGCATCGTCAAGCGCCCGGAAGCGCAGTTTGTCGCAGGCGTCGGAGGCGTTGGATATCAGCTCGCGCAGAAAAATTTCACGATTGCTGTACAACGAATGCACCATCAAGTGCAGAAGACGGGACACTTCCGCCTGGAAACCACGCGTTTCACGGTCTTGACTCATAGATTCTTCTCCGCCGGATAATCACTGAACACCACGGCGCCCTCCCCGGCACCGCCGTCTTCTAGATAGTCACCCGGACGGCCTTTTTCAAGGTCCAGACCTCTCTACGGAGTGGAGTTTGTGGGAGCGAGCCTGCTCGCACAAGCGGGCAGTCAGGCAGCGTTGGCGAGATCGTCGAGGGCGTCTTCGAGAGTGGGAAAGCGGAAGGTGAAGCCTTGGTCCTCCAGGCGGCGCGGATAGACCCGCTGGCCGCCCAGCAGCAGCCCGGACAGTTCGCCCAGGCCCAGACGCAACAGCGGCGCTGGCGCCACCCACGGCGCCGGACGATGGACGGCGTTGGCCAGCGCCCGGTGGAAATGCCGCTGGGTGACCGGATGCGGGGCAGTGGCATTGAAGATCCCCTCCACGCCCGGCGTTTCCAGGGCGCGCACCAGAATCGCCACCATATCCTGGATATGGATCCAGCTCAGCCACTGGCTGCCATCACCGAGGCGGGCGCCCAGGCCCATCCGGTATACCGGCCAAAGCCCTTTCAGCATGCCACCGCCGCGCCCCAGCACCACGCCGGTGCGGATCAGGCACAACCGCACGCCCTGCTCGACCACCTCGCGGGCGGCCTGCTCCCAGGCGTCGCACAGCCGGTAACCAAAATCCTTACGCCGGGCGGAACTGTGCTCTGTCAGTTCGGCGTCGCCGGCGTCACCGTAGAAGCCCACCGCCGAGCCGCTCACCATCACCGAGGGTGTGACGTTGAGCCGCCGGCACAGCGCCACCAGGTCCTGGGTGGTGTCCAGTCGCGAGGCCATCAGGGTGCGCTTGCGGGCTTCACTCCAGCGGCGGGTAAAGAGATTTTCACCGGCCAGGTTGACGATGCCGTCGATCACCTCGTTGTCATCGATCTCATCCAGGGACGCGATCACCCGGGTGCTTTCGGGCAGTTTCGCCCGCGCCCGCAAGGGGGATCGGCTCAGTACGGTCAGAGCATGGCCATGCGCGGCCAGTCGCACGCACAGCTCACCACCGATAAACCCACTGCCACCGGTTATCAGGACCTTCATCGCGCCTCCTCGATCGAAGCCACCTTGCCGAGGTCGTAAAAGTACTCGACCTTGCCGGAACCCATCGCCACCGCCAGCGTCACGCGCCTTTCATCAACGTGCACCAGGGTACCCCGGTGGCGCTCGCCGCTTTCCAGGGTCACTGTCACCGGGCCACCAATCAAGCCCTGATAGGGCATCCCACCGCTTTCCCGCGCCGGGCGATCGGGCGCCGGCCCGGCCACCGTCCCGCTGCTGTCGACGTCCAGCACCAGCCGGGTGCCGTCGGTGAGCGTCAGTTCGCGCACGTTGTCCGCGCGCAGCGTAATCTCCGCCTGCCCGGAGCCCATCGCCATTTCCAGCCACAGGCGCTGCTCGTTGACCCGCGTCAGCGTGCCGTCTCTGGACCGACCATCCCGCTCGGTAACGGTAACGCGCTGACCCAGATAGGGCGCCAGATCGGTGAACCGGTGCAGCCGCACGGTCACCGCCGGCGACGGCGACGCCCGCGGTGAGGACCTCCCGAGTACGCCACCGTCCGGCGCCGCGCCGGCGCCTTCGGCCAGCACGCGGGTCTCCATGGAGCCGGGGGTCACCGCCCAACCCACGCTGTTTTCCTCCAACTGCAACCGGCGACGCTCCACGGTACCGTCTTGCAGGTCCACGCGGGCCTGCACCTCCCCTTCCCGGGAGGCACGCCGCAGATTCACGTTCTCGATGCGGATTGACGCCACCGCCCCGGCCGGAAACTGGGTGTGCAGATATTCCCGCGCCACATAGCCCAGCGTATCCGGGTGATCGAAAAACAAATCCACTTTGCCGTTACGATAGCGCAGGTGGTTGGTCTGTACCGTGAAATCGCCTACCAGATAGCTGCGCAACGTGTCCGGCAGCACCAACTGAAGGGCGCCGGTGAACTGTTGGTCGCCGAGCGGCGCCAGCGCCAGCTCCAGCCGGTAGCCTTCGTTGAAGATACGGGTCTCCGGATAGCTGCGGCCTTCCGGTTTCCAGGACACATGGACCGGCGGGCCGCCCGCTTCCGCCGGGGTGATCAACAGGGTGCGTCGTTCCTGGATGTCCTCCGGACGCCAGCCGAGCAGGACGCTCACGGACAGGTCCGGCAGGAAGGCGTCCCCCTGGTGGATGCTGAGCACGCCGTTGATCAGGGTCACCCGCACCGGGTTACGCAGCGCCTGGCCGTGAATCTGGCCGGACAGCGGTTTACCGTCCCCTTGCACCATCAACAGCGCCGCCTCGGGGGAACGGACAAAGGTGGTGGCCGCCGGCGTTTTGGCGCCGCGCAAGACCTGCCCGGGCTCCGCACTGACGGGCTCCAGCCGCGCATGCTGTACGTAAATCAGCCCGGCGCCGGCCAGCAGACACACCGTACCCAGCACCCTGAGCAGGGCCAGTACCCCGTAGCTTTCCCAGTTTTCCTGGACCTGGCGCAGACCCGCCAGGGGGATTAGAAAAAGTAGCGTGCTGTCGCCACGGAAGGCGGCTTGTCGAACCAGCCCCACCGTGGCCATGATCAGCAGGCTGAGGCCGGCCACTAATAGCCATTCCGCCATTTTATTATGTTCTCCCCGATAGCCGGCCAGAGGCCGGCGTCATGCCGCCAAGGTAAACGCCAGCTTACAAAGCCTTACCCGGTCAATCCACACTTTCACCATTGCGACATGTTCGCGTCGGCCAGGGTATGACCGTGGTCACACCGGGCCGGAAATACCGGTCATCGGATTTCATCAAAAAAGGCTTGTCTCGATAAAAAACTGACGTTATACAGGCGCTGAGGTGGTCATAGCCGGGGTCCCCGCAAGAGGACACCGCTTGACGCCCGGTTGTTTACGGCGGTTCCGTTTCCGAAGGAGGCGACCATGAGTGACCGACGCACTGAGAAAGACTATGAGTCGGATGATTTGCTGATGAACGATGATTTTGAACTCGAAGATGGCGTGGACGATGATCTCCAGGAAGAGAAAGCAGCCCGTTCACGCAGTTTCAACATGGACATGCGGCACCGCATCGAAGACCGTCTGGAAGAGCGCCGTCTCAAGCGCGAGCTTGGTGATTACGAGTTCTTCAATATGGACGACGATGACGAGGACATCCTGCACTGACGGTGGCGGGGTATAAAAAAGGCCGGCGATCGCCGGCCTTTTTATTAACCACTCTGGTACGTCGTGGGACTACCAGCCTGTGGCTTTTTTCACACCTTCGCCGATCTCGGCGGGGTTGCGGACGGTAACCACACCGGCCGCTTCCAGGGCGGCGAACTTTTCGTCCGCGGTGCCCTTGCCGCCGGCGATGATGGCGCCCGCATGGCCCATGCGCTTACCCGGAGGCGCGGTGACACCGGCGATGTAGCTGACTACCGGTTTGGTCACGTTGTCCTTGATGTACGCGGCCGCTTCATCCTCGGCGGTGCCGCCGATTTCACCCACCATCACGATGGCTTCCGTTTGCGGGTCGTTCTGGAACATTTCCAGCGCGTCGATGAAGGTGGTGCCGGGAATCGGGTCGCCACCAATACCGATGCAGGTGGACTGACCGTAACCCAGTTTGGTGGTCTGGTTGACCGCCTCGTAGGTCAGGGTACCGGAGCGGGACACGATGCCGACCTTGCCGGGCTTGTGAATGTGCCCGGGCATGATCCCGATCTTGCATTCACCGGGGGTGATGACACCCGGGCAGTTCGGGCCGATCAGACGCACGCCCTGCTTGCGGTCCAGATATTCCTTCACGTAGAGCATGTCCAGTGCGGGGATACCTTCGGTGATGCAGACGATCAGTTCGATGCCCGCGTCGGCGGCTTCCAGGATGGAGTCTTTGCAGAACGGCGCCGGTACGTAGATCACGGAGGCGGTGGCACCGGTCTCTTTGACCGCTTCGGCCACGGTGTTGAACACCGGCAGGCCCAGATGGGTCTGGCCACCTTTGCCCGGCGTCACGCCGCCCACCATCTTGGTGCCGTATTCCAGCGCTTGCTCGGAATGGAAGGTGCCCTGGCTGCCGGTGAAACCCTGGCAGATCACCTTGGTGTTCTTATCAATCAATACGCTCATTTGGCACCTCCAGCGGCTTTCACCACCTGTTCGGCGGCGTCGTCGAAACTTTCTGCGGCAACGATGTTCATGCCGCTCTCGGCGAGCTTCTTGGCGCCCAGTTCGGCGTTGTTGCCTTCCAGACGCACCACCACCGGCACGTCCACGCCGACCTCTTCCACGGCACCGATAATGCCCTCGGCGATCAGATCACAACGGACGATGCCGCCGAAGATGTTCACCAGAACCGCTTTCACCTGGTCGTCGGAGAGGATGATCTTGAACGCTTCGGTAACGCGTTCCTTGGTGGCGCCGCCACCCACATCCAGGAAGTTGGCGGGCGCGCCGCCTTTCAGCTTGACCAGGTCCATGGTGCCCATGGCCAGGCCGGCGCCG
>JBFJUC010000023.1:0-17115 GCA_041624875.1 Alcanivorax sp. | reverse complement strand
GGTTCAGCCGAGGATCATCCGCACCGCATGCAGGGCCTGCTCACGGGTCTGCTCACCGGCCGCTTCGATGAATTCGGCGCCGCGGGCCCGGAAATCCACGGTGCGGATCTGCTGCGTGAGCACCACGCCGCTCGTCTCACCGCCGGTGACCGGGATTTCGAAGGCCGTGCCCCGGACCCGCGTGGTGATAGGCAGCACCCAGCACAGCCCGAAGGTTTCGTGGACAGCCTGTGGGGATACCACCAGCGCCGGGCGCTGCTTCGCTTGTTCATGCCCCGCCACCGGGTCGAAATTAAGACGGACGATGTCTCCCTTCCTTGGGATATAAGCCATCAGATTTCCTCGTTACCAACCGGATCACCGTCCAGCCACTGCCGGTCTTCCTCGGTCAGGGCCATCTTCTCCGGGGTGCAGGTCGCCAGCATTTCATCGAGCGTCGGCCCGCTGGGGCGCATCACCAGCGCGCCGTCACGGACCTCAAGCGCCAGCGTGCTGCCAGCGTCCAGACCCAGCTGCTCCATCAGAGCCTTGGGCAGGCGCACCGCCGAACTGTTACCCCACTTTCGGATTTGCACTTCCATCACGGTTACCTGAGAAGTGTGATTGACGCCACTACGGTACCAGCGCGACACCGCAAAGTATATACTTTGGATATCCACTCAAAATCCATTGGAATCGCCCGCCCAGTGCTACACTGCGCGCTTTTCCGACAGCAGGCCCCGCCCGTGACCGAAACCGACTTCGCTTCCCTCCCCCTTTCCGCGCCGACCCTGGCGACGCTGGCGTCGCTGGGTTTTACCGAGATGACGCCGATCCAGGCGCAGAGCCTGCCGCTGATCCTGCAGGGGCGGGATGTGATCGCCCAGGCGAAGACCGGGTCCGGCAAGACGGCGGCCTTCGGGCTGGGCTTGCTGCACCCATTAAACCCGCGCTTCTTCGGCTGTCAGGCGCTGGTGCTGTGCCCCACCCGCGAGCTGGCGGATCAGGTGGCGAAGGACCTGCGCCGGCTGGCGCGGGGCTCGGACAACGTGAAAGTGCTGACGCTGTGCGGTGGCGTGCCGATGGGGCCGCAGATCGGCTCGCTGGAGCACGGCGCCCAGGTGATTGTGGGCACGCCGGGGCGGGTGCAGAAGCATTTGAGCAAGGGCACGTTGTCGCTGGACGGGTTGAACACGCTGGTGCTGGACGAGGCGGACCGCATGCTGGATATGGGCTTCGTGGACAGCATCGCGGAGATCATTGATCAAACACCGGCGCGCCGGCAGACGCTGCTGTTCTCGGCCACCTATCCGGCCGGCATCGAGGAGTTGGCCGGGCGATTCTTGCGCGATCCGGCGCGGATCGAGGTGGCCACGCAACACGACGACCAGCAGATCGAGCAGCGCTTCTATGAGGTGACGCCGGAGACCCGGCTGGAGGCGGTGACCCGGCTTCTTTACAGCCTGCGGCCCACGTCCTGCGTGGCGTTTTGCTTTACCAAGCAGCAGTGTCAGGCGGTGGCGGACCACCTTGCCGCCAAGGGCGTGTCGGCGATGGCGCTGAACGGCGATCTGGATCAGCGCGACCGGGATCAGGTGCTGGGCATGTTCGCCAACCGCAGCCTGTCGGTGTTGGTGGCCACGGACGTGGCGGCGCGCGGGCTGGATATCGCGTCGCTGGACCTGGTGATCAATGTGGAGCTGGGCCGCGACGCGGAGACGCATATCCACCGCATCGGTCGCACCGGGCGGGCCGGAGAAAAGGGTCTGGCAGTAAGCCTGGTGGCCCCCAAGGAGATGCGCCGCGCCCTGGCCATCGAGGATCAACAGAACGGCGCGATTCAGTGGCTGCCGCTGGACGAGGTTCGCCCCCATGTAGACCGCAGCCCGCTGCAGGCGCCGATGACGACGCTGTGCATCGGCGCGGGCCGCAAGCAGAAGCTGCGCCCGGGGGATATTCTCGGTGCTCTGACCGGCGATGCCGGTATCCCCGGCGCGCAGGTGGGCAAGATCACCCTGTTCGATAATCAGGCCTATGTGGCGGTGGAGCGCGCGATTGCCGATAAGGCTTTGCAGCGTTTAAGCCAAGGCAAGATCAAAGGCCGTTCTCTTAGGGTGCGCGCCTTGTAGGAGCGGGCCCTGCCCGCTCCAACAGGGCCCGCTCCCAAAAAGCTCACCTCCTCAAGATCTCCTCCCACATAAAAAAAACCCGGCCAAAAGGCCGGGCTCGTCAATGGTCCAGCAAAAGCACGTTCAGGGGTTGTAGTGCCACTCGCCGTTGTCGCCGGGCACGGGCTGGAAGCCCTGGCCGGTGGTTTGCGGCTGGAAGCCCTCGAACGGGTTCAACATCAGACGCGGCAAGGCGCTTTGCGGGCCGGTCAGGTCGGCTACGAACTGGGCGTCGTCGACAACCTTGCCGCCCTGAGTACGACCGTTAAGGATCACCCGGGCCTTGCCGTTGGTGGTATCAACCATGTCGTAGACGCGGTCTCCGTCACCGTTGGGCACTCGCACGTCCAGCTGGCCGGCGCGGATGGACCCCGGCGCGGTAGCGCTGCTGCGCAGGTTGCGTCCTTCCAGTATCACGGTGCTGCCCGGCAGGCCGGCGTCGGTGTGAACGGTGTTCACCGTCAGCGTCTGGCCGGCGCGGTAATACACCTGGCCGTTGCTTTGCGTGTGCGCGCCGGCGGTCATGGTCACATCGCCGTTACCCGCGATGGTGACGCCCTCGGTGCCGGTGACGCGGCCATGCTGGGTCAGATCACCGCCGGCGGCCAGTTCCACGCGGCGCCCTTTCAGATCGCCGTTCAGGTCCAGGTCGCCGCCGGTGGCGAGCGCCAGCCCGCCGTTGCCGGTAAGACCGGTGACGGTGAGCGGGCCGGTGCCCCGGTTGTTGATGTAGACGCCGCCGCTGCCGCCGGTGGCGCCCAAGGTGCTGACGTCCACATCCAGCGGATCGCTGGCGCGGGCGATGCCCTTGGCCGCGCTCAGCTCCAGCAGTGAGGCGACGATGTTGTTGGCTTCGGCGTTGCCATCCAGGATGGCGCCGGCCACCGCCGACAGCATTACCGCGTTGCCCGGAGTGAGCGCTTCCACTTCATTGACGGTCAGGTCACCCGCCAGCGTCCGCACGCGAATGTCGCCATCATTGATGGACGCGTCCAGGCCGGCCAGGCCGTCCTGCTCTTCCACGTTGATGACGCCGCTGTCGGCTTGCAGCTCCAGGCTGCCTGCTTGGGTGGCGACGGCGTTGGCGTCGCTGCCGACGCCGTCGCGACCGTACAGGCTCACGTCGGCGCCGACGACACGGGTGCCGGCGTCGGCGTCGTCGAGCAAAGCGCCGTCCTGAGCCGCCAGGCTGACGTCGCCATCGGCGCGGATATCACCCAGGGTGGCATCGCCGCCCTCGACCAGCACGCCGACGCGGCCGTCACCGGTGCGCGCCTGGCTGATCAACACCGGGCCCTGCTGGCGAAGAATCACGTCGCCGGCGTCGCTGACCGCATCGATGCGCTCGGCGCGCAGCGTCAGCAGATCGTCCAGGTCTTCGCTGTCCGGCAGGCCGCCGATGCCGTCACTGGCGCGCAGGGTCACCTTGACGCCGTCGATCTCACCGGCACCGTCGACGCGGATCGCGCCGCCGGAACCAAGCGTCACGTCATGGGCGCCGTTGGCGGCCACGCGGCCCACACCCAGGTCGCCACTGGCGTCGACGGTGATGCCCCCGTCGCTGGTGGTGGCGTTATCGATACGCAGATCGCCAAGGTTGTCCACCGCAATGGTGCCTTCGCCGGTCACCGCCAGGGTGGCGCTGTCCAACTCGCTGTTGAGCTGAATGCCGTCCACGGCGGTGGCGTTCAGATCTTCGGCGCTCACCATACCGTCCTCGCCAGTGGTGATGCGGTCGGCGCTACCCAGCACCGCGTCGCCGTTCACCGCCAGGCCTTCAAGGGTGAGATCACCGCCGGTGGTCAGGTGGGCGTCTCCGTCCGCCAGAGTGCTGTCTTTGACGGTCAGCGCGTCCACGTCCCGCAGGTGCAGATCGCCGCTGCCGGTAAGCGTGGCATAGAGGTTGTTCACCCGGGTCTTCAGGCCGCTGAGCGACGAGCCGATGCTCTTGGCGGCGGACAGGAACAGATTGTCGCCGTGGATGTGCTCGTCGATGGCCGCGTCGGCCTGGATGCCGCCCGCCTCGCTGGTGACGGAAACGTCGCCCACCGCGCGCAGTGTGGACAGCGCCACATCGTCGCCGGCCTTCAGGGTCAGGTCGGCGTTGCTGTGCATGGCGCTGTTGGCGTCCATGGCGATGCCACCACCGGCCGTCAGGCTCAGGTCGGCCGGCTCAGCGTCGGGGGCGTCACCACTGGCCAGGGTGGCGGCGGTGAGGGTGGCCGCGCCGCCAGCTTTAGCGGTAAGCGCGCCGCCGGCGGTGACAGTGGCGCCGGTCACGGCCAGATCGCCCTTGGCCTTGAGGTCCAGATCAGTACCGGCGGTGGCGCGGCTATTGCCGGCCATGGCCAGGTCTCCGCCCTGGGCGTCCAAGGACAAGGCAGCGCCCGCATCGGCGAGAGCCTGATCCAGGGTCACGCTCTGGCCGGCGCTGCCGGTGAGGTCGTTGCCAGCGGTCAGGGTGCCGCCGCTGGTGACGCTGAGATCACCGTTGGTGGCAGTAGCGTTGAGATCACCGTTACGAGCTTCCGCCGACGAGCCATTATTCACGCGTACGTCGGTGGCGGCGGTCAGGGTGGCGTCGGTGGCCGCTTCCGCCCGGCTGCCGTTGGTGACGACCACACTGCCTTCTTCGCTGCCCAGGGTCAGGGACGCCGCGGAGATGGCACGGCTGCCGCCGGTCAGGGTCACATCGCCGCTGCCCGCGTTCAGGGTCAGGTCCACGTTGGTGTCGGGCAACGGCGCCAAGCCGTGGATGTCGACCCGCCCGCTGGTCAGGTTGGCGGACGTCAGGATCACGGCCGCGCCGGCGTCGCCGTCCAGGAGCCCACCGGCGGTGACGCTGGAGCGGGTCACCGCCAGGTTGCCGTTGGCAGCCGTCAGGGCGACATCGCCGTCGGCGCGCACGGTGGCGTCCTGCACGGTCAGGTTGTTACCGGCATCCAGGTCCAGATCGCCGGCGGCGTCGGCCCGGGCGCCTTCGGTGAAGGCCAGATCGGTACCCGCGCTGCCGCTGACGTCGCCGCCGGCACGCAGTACCGAGCCGTCGCGGGCGCTGAAATCGCCGTTGATAGCGGTCACGTCCAGATCGCCGTTAGTGGCTTCAAAACGGGAGCCCCCTGTCAGGCTGACCCCGGCACCGGCTTTCACGGTGGCGTCGGTGACGGCGATAGCACGGCTGCTTTGGATGAGGCTGACGTTGCCCTCTTCGCTGTCCAGGGTCAGGGTCCCGGCGGCGTCGACGCTGCTGCCCTGGGACAGGGCGATGTCGCCACTGCCAGCGTTCAGAGTCAGGTCCACGTTGCGGTCCGCCAACGGTGCCAGGCGGCGGATTTCATTGACGCCGCTGCCCAGATTGGCGGCGGCCAGCAGGATGCCATTACCCGCATCGCCGGCCAGGAAACCGCCGGCGGTGATGCCGGAGCGGCTCACCACCAGGTTGCCGTCAGCGGCCTTGAGCGCCGCGTCGCCGTCGGCGCGTACGATGGCGTCTTCCACGCTGAGGTGGTTGCCGGCGTCGAGATCCAGGTCGTTACCGGCGTCCACGTTGGCGCCGGTGGTGAACGCCAGGTTGGCGCCGGCGCTGCCGGTAAGATCGTTGCCGGCGTTCAGGCGGGAAGACTGGCTGACCGTGAGATCGCCCTCGGTGGCGGTGAGCGTCATGTCGCCGCCGGTGGCGGTGAGCGAGGAACCGGCGGACAAGGCCACGCCCTGCCCGGCGGTGACGGTGGCGTCCTCCTGGCCGCTGGCCTGGCTGGTGACCAGGGTCACGCTGCCGGTGTCGGCGGTCAGGCTCAGGTCCTGATCCAGGGATTCCACGGTGGCGGCGTTCACGGCCAGGTCGGTGCCGGCGCGCAGTGCCACGTCGCCGAAGCCCTCCACGCGGCTGCCCTGGCTCAGATTCAGGGTACCGTTGGTGGCGGTGGCCTTGAGCGTGCCGGTGCTGGCGGTCATGTAGGAACCGGCGGAGATCAGCAGGTCCTGGCCGGCGGTGGCGGTGAGAGCTTCACCGGCGCCGACATTGCTTTGAGTGATCACCATACTGCCCTGGCCAGCGGTCAGGTTCAGGTCCGCGCCGGCCGCCACCATGGCGGCGGTGAGCGTCATGGCCTGGCCAGCGGTCAGGTCCACATTGCCGGCGGCACCGACCACGCTGTTCTGGCTCATCAGCAGGTCGCCGGTGTCGGCGGTGGCGGACAGATCGCCGTCCTGGGCGAGCAGTTGGGCCCCGCCGGAGAGACGCACACCCTCGCCGGCCGTGACGGTCAGATCCTGCATCGACTTGGCGACGCCGGTGTGCAGCGTCACGTCGGTGCCGGCGTCCAGGTCCAGGTCGGCGCCGGACATCACCTGCCCGTTGTCGACCACCAGCAGTTCGCCGTCTTGCGCGCCGACATGGGTATCGCCGGTGCCAGTGACGGTGCTGCCCTGGGTCAGGCGCACGTTGTCGCCGGCGTCCAGCTCCAGGGTGCCGGCGGCGCTGATCAGGCCGCTGGCCAGGGTCACGTCACCGGCGGCGTCGCCGTCGAAGGCGCCACCGGCCAGCATCTGGCTGACGGTGAGGCTGATATCACCACCCTCGGCGGTGACCGTCATGTCGCCGTCGGTCTCAGTGTGCAGTTGCGACTGGGTCAGGCGCACGCTGCCGCCGGCGCTGACGGTTTGCGCCCCTTTGGTGGCGGCGCGGCCGTTGGTGAGCAGCACGTCGCCCTGGTCGGCGGTGACGCTCATGTCATCGCCGGACTGCAGGGTGGCGTTGTTGAGCGACACCTGGTTGCCCGCTTGCAGATCCAGAGTAGTGGCGGCGCCGGCGCTGCTGTTGCCGTTCAGTTCCAGGTTGCCGTTGGTGGCCGTGGCGTCGAGTGCGCCGTGGGTAGCGGTGAGCGAGGACGCACCGGACAGGGTAATGTTCTCGCCGGCGTTGACGGTGACGTCGTCGGCGCCGGAGGCCCGGCTATTGGCCAGGGTCACGTTGCCTTCCTCACCGGTGAAGGTGAGATCGGCGCCCGCTTCGGCGCTGGCGTCGGTGAGCGACACCGTGGTGCCGCCTTGCAGATTCAGATTGCCGTCGGCTTGCGCGCGGCTGTTCTGCACCAGGCTGACGCCGCCTTCGATGGCGGTGGCCGAGAGGTCGCCACCGCTGAGCAGCTGCGAGGCATTAATGGCGGTGATGTCGCCACTATAAGCTTGCAGCGTCAGGTCGCCGGCGGCGTCCAGATCGGCGTTCACCCGTTGGCCTTTGCCGCTGCTCAGGCGCGTATCGCCCTCGCCGGTCTGAGTGACGTCCTCATTCATGGTGAGCGCGCCGTCGGCCACGGTCAGGTGCAGATCGCCGTTGGCGTCCAGGCCGGTGAGGCCCGGCAATCCCAGGTTCGGGGTCACGCCGCCCACGGTCAGGTCGCGGTTCTGGTTGAGCAGATAGAGGCCGCCGTCGCCGGCGTCCGCTTCCAGGGCCCCGGTTTCGATCAACAGGGCCTGGTCGGCACCGCCGATGCCGTTGCCGGCGCGCAGGGCGAGCTGGTCAGCGTACAGTTCCGAGATGTCGTCCGCCTCATTGAGCGCATTGATCGCGCCGTCGGCCACCAGGGTGATGTTGCCGCCCTCGCCATCGGTGCGCACTTCGCCCAGGCGCAGGTCACCAGCGTCACTGGTGACGGTGATGTTGCCGGTGGTGGTGGTGACCTTCTCCAGGTCCAGGTCGTCCTGGTCGTGGATATTGATCTCGCCCTTGGCGTCGGCGGTGACCACGTCCACGGCGGTGTCCAGGCCGCGCACGTTGTCAGCGCCGGTGGCGCCGATGCCGCCACCCGCGGTCAGCTCCAGGCGCTTGCCGACGATGCCGGTGTCGTTGTCCTGGTCGTCGTCGATGCGACCGTCCGCGTCCAGGCGGATCGTGGCGCTGTCGCCGCCCGCCGCCAGTTCATGGAGTGTCAGGTTGCCGCCGGCGGTCACGTCGATGTCGCCGTTCAGCGTTTCCAGGGCAATCAGCGCCAGGTCGTCGCGCTCGCGCAGCAGGATGTCGCCGTCGCTGGTACCGCTGTCGACCACGCGGTCCACTTTGGTGTCCAGTTCCACCTGGCCGTCGGCGCGGAACTGGAGATCGCCGCCGGTGACGTTCAGGGTGTCGCCGTTGCCGTCGATGATGGCGCCGCCCTGAGCGTACAGATAGGTGACGCTGTCCTGGTCCACATTGGTGTCGACGACCTGAGTGTTCAGGCGCAGGCCGCCTTGGTTGGCCAGGCCCATGTCGCCGGCGGCGGTGAGGCCGCTGAGGCCGTCCACGGTGCCCAGCACCAGTTCGTCGCCACCGTTGTCGTTGCTCACGAAGGCGTCGCCGTCGCCGGCATCGATAGCCATTTCACTAGTGTCGGTGTACAGGGAATCGTCTTCGTCGGCGACGCCCTGCCCAGCGCGCACGGCGATGGCCGGGGCGTGCAGTACGCCCGCATCCGGCACCCAGTCGCCATCGACAAAAGTGCCGCCGATGCCGCGCACCGCGCCTTCCGCCTGCAGGGAAATCAGCGTCGGACTGACCACGTCGCCCACCACGCTGATGTTGCCGGCCACGTTTTCGGCGCGGATTTCACCGACCGATTCGATGTTGCCAAGCCCCAGGTTGCCGGTGGC
Source organism: Alcanivorax sp. (assembly GCA_041624875.1). Classification (GTDB taxonomy): domain Bacteria; phylum Pseudomonadota; class Gammaproteobacteria; order Pseudomonadales; family Alcanivoracaceae; genus Alloalcanivorax. The sequence continues at coordinate 8,341 of JBFJUC010000023.1, read as the reverse complement.
GTCGAGATAGACGCCGCTGTTCAGTGCCCGGCCGCTGCTGGTGCCCATGTCCAGACGGTTGGCCTGGATGCCCAACGGCTTGGCCGCGGACATGTCGATGTCCTGGGCCTGGTCGTAGGCGGCGATGGACTGGTGCCGCAGTGCCTGGCTGGCATCGCGGGCGGCGGTGGCCTTGAACACCGAGTGGTCGGCCATATCGCGGGACACCCGAGTGGTGTTGCGCATGGTGGTCCAGCTTTCCACATTGGTGATCGCGTCCTGGTGGAAACTCTTGGCCACGTCCAGGTCGTTCATGGCTTCGTTGAGTTCGTCCGCCAAGGGCGAGAAGGTATTGCGGTCGTATTCGTCCACCGCCAGTTGAGCGGCGGACAGCACCAGGCTCAGGCCCTGGAAGGTGGCGTCGGCGCCACCGTCGCCACTGAACGGAATCGCCTGGGCGGCGCCGGCCGCCATGGACATGGCGTCCACCGCGATGGAAGCGGCTGAGACGGTGCGGTTAAGCGCATTCAGCTTGCTCTCGGCGGCACTCAACTGGCCGCTGAGCCGGTCCACGGTGCGCTGGGCGCTTTTCAGGTTTTGCTGGGAAATGTTCTTGTTGACGATCGCCGAATTGAGCGCGGCGATGTAGGCCTCCAGCTGTTGCTGCAGGGTTTGCAGCTGCAGAATCTTGGCGTTCAGCTCGGCCACCCGGCCGGCGTAATCGGCGATGGCGGTGTCGCGGGCGATTTCCGCGTCCCGCTCGCTGGGGGTATTGCCGATCAGGGTCACATGGTCGCCGCGCACGTTCTGATCGGCGCCGTTGCCGTCCAGAATCACGCCGTCCCGGGCAATTACGTAGACGTCGCCGGTACCGCCGGTGTCGAGCATGCCCAGGGTCACGTTACGGTCCGCGTCCAGAGTAATGTCACCGCCGTCGGTGACCAGGTTGCCGGTGATGATGTTGCCGTTGTAACCCTCGTTGGTGGTGTCGGCGCGGGCGGTCAGGGTAATGCTGCCACCGCCGGGCAGGCGGATGGTGTCGTCCTGGTTGAGGAAAACAATATTACCGTTGGTGGCGGTGAGCACCAGCTTGCCGCCGTCCATAACCAGAGTGCCGCCGTTGTTATCCAGCACGGTGATCGACGCGGCGACAATGGTGACGCCGCTGGCGCCCTTGCCCACCAGACTGTCCGCGTCCACTTCCACGGCACCGGGGCTGGCGGCGTTGACGTCGCCGTTGCCGCCGCTGACGGACATCTGGTCCACGTCCAGCACCATCGGGCCGGTGTTGCCGATACCCTGCGCGGCACGCATGTCCACCTTGCGGGCCACCACATTGGCTTCGCTGGCGCCATCCGGGCGGGCGTCGTTGATGGCGCCGTCGCTGGTCAGGGTAACGTTGCCGCCAGCGGCGGTGACGGTGCCCAGGTTCATGGTGCCGGCGGTGTCGATGTCCACGTCGCCGCCGGCGGCGCGGGCGCTGATCAAGCTCAGCGGACCGTTATCACGGTTGCGCAGATAGATGCCGCCGTTGCTGGCGTTGACCACCAGTTCGTCGACGCGGATTTCCAAAGCGTCCACGGTGCCGTCGGCGGCGCCCACCTGCTGAGCGTCCAGGTTGAGGTCATCGGCGACGATATTGTCACCGTCGCCGTTGCCGTCGCTCACCCGCCCGGTGGCGTAGAAGGTGACGCTGCCAGTGCTGGCGAGACGGCCAAGCACGGCGTCGCCGGCCTGACTGAAATCAATGTCGCCACCGGCTTCGCCGTCCAGCAGGCTTAAGGCGCCCACGTTGGTTACATAGATATCGCCGTCGGACAGCATTGACAGCTTGCCGGTGATAGCGGTGGCCAGCGCCTGGTCGGCGCTGCCGATACGGGCGGCGTCCAGCTCCACGAAATTGCCGGTAATGGCAGTGTTATCGCCGTCACCGTTCAGATCGCCTTCGGCGGTAAGACGGATCAATCCGTCGCCGACGACCTGACCCAAGGACAGGTCGCCCTGGTGGCTGACCGTGACACCATGGTCGGTGCCGCCGGCCGCAGCGTTCAGAGTCAGACTGCCCTCACCCCGGTTATCCAGGGCAATGTCGCCATCGACGGTGGTGGCCTCAATGCTGTCGGCGTCGGTGGTCAGCTCAATCTCGTCACCGGCGTCCAGGGTCAGATCGCCGGCGGCGAACACACCGCCGCCGTCGCCGATGCGACCGCTGGCGGTCAAATTGACCTTATGGCCGGACAGGTCGGCGCCTTCCACGATCAGATTGCCGGCGCCGTTGTTGAAGGCCAGATCCAGGCCTTCGCCGCTATCGCGTTGCACCGCCAGGTGCTCACTGACTCGATCAAAGGTTATGCCACCGTCATCGTCGGTGACCGAAACATTGCCGCCCAGCGTGATCACATCCAGGCTCGACAGCAGGCCGGCGTTGGCCACGTAGGTGCCCGCCAGGCCGGTGCCGGTGGTGGTGGTCAGGCTGCCGACCTCAGTGGCCAGGGCCTCTGCCGCGGTGCCGATGGCACCCTCGGCGTCCAGGGTCAAATGGTCGCCGCGCACGTTAAGCGGCGCGTTGGCGTCGGCAAGGATGTCGCCGTCCTGGCTGACCACGGTCACGTCACCGTTCTCTGCTTCCAGCAACCCGAGGACCACGTCACCCAGGTTAGCCTCCAGCTGCACTTCGGCGTTGTCGCCCAGCGCGCGGATATCGCTGGCGTTCAGGCCGTTGTCTTCAAACAGATAGATACCGTCACCACCGGACCGGGCACGAACGGTATCGCTCTGGGTTTTCAGGGCGTTGCTGACCTGGCCAATGCGGCCGGCGGCGTCCAGGTAGATGAAACGCCCGGTGATGATGGCGGTGTCGCCGTTCTTATAAAGACCGCCCTCACGGGACACGATCGACAGTTCGTCGGGGGTGGAAATCTGGTCGCCGATCATAATGTTGTCGTCGGCGCTGATCATGATGTCATGGCTGCCCACGGCACCGGTGCTCAAGGTAACGCTACCGTCGGCGCCGCTGATGCCGGTGGACGAGGCGGTCTGCCCGGCCTGGCTGATACGCTCGCCGGCCACCACCTTGCCGAGCATCAATTCGCCGTCCTGCTCATCCACATGGATACTGCCGTCCTGGGTGGCGGCGGACAGTACGTCCACGGCGGTGGTTACCGCCTGGCCGTGGTCGCCGATGGCGCCATCGGCCTGCAGATTGGTGGCCCAGGCTTCCACGTTGGCCTCGGCGCCGTGGCTGCCGCGCAGGTCGCCGTCCTCGGCGGTGATCAGGGCGCGCAGGCCGGCTTCGGCGCTGTTGTCACCGGTGCTGACCCGCTCCAGGGTCAAGTCGCCGTCAGTGTCGGTGATCACCACATGACCTTTTTTCGCTTCGGCGCGCAGGGTGTCCGCGTCGAGGCGCAGGGCATCGTTCTCGGCACCGATAGTGGCGCCATCCTCGGTGGTGGCCAGGGTCACCCGTTCGCCGCGGGCGGCGGTGTCCAGGTTGCCGTCGCCGACGATGTTGCCGGCGGCGGTGACGCTCAGGTCCCCTTCCACGTTCACGCCGGACAGGGTCACGCCGCCGTCACCGTGGGTGAAGGCCAAATCCGTTTTCACGGTATCGCGGCTGGCGCTCAGCGTCTGGCCGTTGAACTGGACGCTAACGTCTTCCTGGATCGGACCACCGCCAATTGGGTCGACGCCGGTCTGTTTGAAGACCACCTCGGCGCTGTCGCCGGTGGTGATGCTCAGACTGTCCAGTTGATTGGCTTCGTTAACGCGGATAGCGCCGCTGTCACTGCTCACGTCCAAACTGTCCACGCTGGTCTGCACGGCGTTGTCGGCGCCGATGCCGGTGCCGGCTTTCAGGGTGGCGCGGTCACCACTGATCGAACCGCCATTGGAGACAATGGCGTTGTCCGCATCCAGCGTGGTGTCGCCAGCGATGATGGTGCCGGATTGCTCCAGGTCGTCACCGGCCATGGTCAGTTCGGTGGCGGCGGCGATCTCGCCCTGGTTGACCACCGACGACATGACGGCGCTGGTTTCACTGCCGGAGAGCAGCACATGGCCGGCTTCGATTTTGCCGTCCGGGCCGTTCTTGACGCTGCCGGTGGCACCGGTCAGGTCCGCGTCTGTCACCGAGAAGGTAACCAGGCCGTTGCCGGTCAGGTCGATGTCGTAGGAGCCGTCGTTGGCCAGGGTGACGCGGCCCACGTTGGCGAGGATGTGGCCGGTGTTTTCCACGTTCGGGGCAATCAGGTACACGAAGCCGCCGCTGCCCACCTCGATCTTGCCCTGGTTGGTGATCGAGGCGTTGTTCATCAGCTCGCCGCTGAAGTTGAACTTGCCGTCCATGAAATCCTGGTCGGCGATATCGAAGGTGGTGGCCAGCAGGCCGGCCACATCGACCTCGGCCCCGGCGCCGAACACGATGCCGTTGGGGTTGATCAGGAAGATGTTGCCGTTGGCGGTGAGCGCGCCTTTGATTTGAGACACGGTATCGCCGGTGACCCGATTGAGGGTCACGTCGCTGCTGTTCTGATGGATGAACTTGACCAGTTCACCGGCGTCGATGCTGAAGTCGCTCCAGTTGATCACCGCCTTACTGGAGAGCTGTTCAATAAGAGTCTGGAGCGCGCCCGGCGTGATCGTGGCGTCACCGGCGACCACCTGGCCGCCACTGGGGCCCGCCTGCACCGCGCCACTGAAACCCAATACTGAAACCGCTACCGCTACTGAAGCCTTACGCTTTTTATTCTGTGACATTGTCTGTTCCCCGTGAAAATCGTGGTCGCGCCGCTCAGAAACGGTAGCGTGCCTGCGCATAGAAATAGCTGTCGTCGCCGGTTTCGGTGCCCAACGGCAGCCCCCAGTCGAGACGCACCTCAATCGGTTCCCAGGGCCGGGCCAACAGGCCCAGGCTAGCGCCGGAGACATCGCGCTCGTCGTCCTGGTCGTAGAACGGCTCCTTGATGTAAAGACGTCCGTGGCTGAGCTGGCCGACTACCTGATAGCGCTGGTCGTCGGCAAACAGGTCGTAGCGGGCCTCCAGGGACGCGGTCACGCCGCTGTCACCGGAGTACACCGACGGGGGATGACCTTTCACGGAATTCACGCCACCAATCGCCCATTGCTCGCTGGAGACCAGCGGATCGAAGGCGTATTGGCCGTACAAACGCGGGATCAACAGGGTGCGGGCGTTAAGGCGCTGGATCCGGGTAAGGTCGAGGGTCACTTTGGTGAAGTCGTTATCCGCGCCGGCGAAAGAGCGGCTGGACAGGGAGGAGTCGTCGTCCATGCCACCCAGGTTTTCACCCAGGCCACGGTGCAGGTCGAACGACAGCAGCGTGCGACCGGACAGATCGGTGCGATCCAACGCCACGCCCAATCGCAATTTGCGGACGCGATCTTCGGCGATACGTACGCCCAGCATGTCCTGGTCCAGATCGGTGCCTTCCACCCAGGCGCTGTAGGTGATGACGCTGCGCGCGGAGAGAATCTGATCCTGCAGCAGACCGACGCCGAGCGCGGCGCTCTCGCCTTCCACTTCCAGAACTTTGAAGTCACGTCCGACACTGACGTTACCGGTGGAGCCGTACACCTGAACACTGGTGCCCCGGGCGTTCACCGGGGTGGCGTAGTCGGCATACGCGAACCAGGCGTCGCCGTCGCCGATCGACTGCATGCCGATCAGGTTGGCGCTGTCACCACGGCCGGTCAGGTTCTGAAAACGCAACGACGGCACCACGCGGTAACGCCCGGTGTCCTTGCTGCCGTAGTTATTGAATTCGATGGCGCCGGCGACGCGCGGCGCTTCCTCGAGCTTGACCACCAGATCCGTGTAGCCCTGGCGGTCGCCCGGCTTCAGGGTGGCGCTCGCTTCGATGCCCGACTGGCGATTTACCCGAGTCAGAGCCCGTTCCACCCGCGCCAGACTGACCGGCTCGTCACTGCGCACGCCGGCGGCGGTTAAAGCATCACGGACGTATTCCGTGCGGTAGCGCTCGTTGCCCTCCACGTGCACCCGGCCAAGCTGGCCTTCCAGCACGACCAATTGCACCGGCGTGTCGTCGGCGAAGGTTTGCTGGGGCACCATCACTTTGACCAGCGGGTAACCGGCCTCGTGGTAAAACGCCTCGATCCGCGCCGCCAATGCCTGGATTTCCTTGAGGGTCATCGGCTTGCCAATTTCCGAGGCGACCAGCCCCAACAAGTCCGAAGCGGTATAGGTATGGTTGCCCTGGAAGGCGACACCATTGACTGTAACCTGACGAGCCGCCGAAGCGGGTTGCGCCTGACTCTGGCCGGCAACCGCACCAAGCAACAGAGCGACCCCAAAAACACGAGCAACGTTGCTTATTTTAATCATCAACACATCCCACACCAAACACCCTCTGAGGGCGAAAACCTTAGATAAAAGAATCAGGATGGCTGGCGGGAAAGTGAGCCTTGGTACGAATTAAGGCCCCCGTTCCTTTTTGCTACCCCCAGTCGGTGAGCATCCCCCCGGACTTGATTCCGCTGACTTTTTCTATATAAGCAATTTAATTAATATGAGAACAAGATCACACTTTTTTTAATTTATTTCACGGAACAATCACGGTCAACGTACTTTTCTTTACATTGCAGAAGTTTTTACGATGTCTTTTGAGTACTAAATTCTTATTACTTTTAAAGGTATGTAATAACAAAGACTTAATGCTGACCCACAGGACGGATAGCTGCAGAAAGCGAATAGTTCAGGGCCGTTAGACGCTTTATTTCAGAGGGAATGGAACGGAAAACGGGTAAAAAAAGGGCAAGAAAAAAGTGCGAGGACGCTTTTTAGGAAAACGCCTCCACCTTTAGTATGAGTTTATTAGAATATACAATTATTTTTAATGAGCCTCATCGTCGGCAAGCTCATACACCCAGATGAGGGTGCCGGCGATCACCGCCACCGGCATGATCACCAGATTGACCAATGGCAGCATGGTCAGGCCCAGCACCACCGAGCCAAACGTAAGCACCATCCAGCGCTTGGTTTTCAATCGCTCCAGCATCACCGTGAACGGCACCTGGCGGTTGTCGGCGGCGAAGTCGATGTACTGCATACCCAGCAGCCAGCCGGACCACAAGAACCAGACGGTGGAGGCCAGCACGTTGACCACCGGGATGAAGTAAATCACCAGTACCACGAACAGAATCAGCACCGCTCGCCACAGCCAGTACCAGGTTTTGCGCAGTTCCCGCTTGAACACCCGCACGGTCATGGCCGCGATGGATTCTTCCGGCATCGGGCGACCGGTGACGCGGAAGTCCACTTTCTCCGCCAGAAAGCCCATGAAGGGCGCGGCGATCAACTGCACGCCCAGGGTGAAGACGCTGGCGAACAGGCCCAGCAGCACGATCCACACCAGCACCACAGCGGCGCCCACCAGAAAATCCACCGCCGGGTTCAGGAAGCTCCAACTGCCGCTGAATTCCCAGCCGGCGGCCAGGCCCGCCACCCAGCCGCCGATCCACTGGCCGAAGAAGTAGTAGAGCCCGCCGAACACCAGCACGTTGAAGATCATCGGGATGATCACATAGGGGCGCAGGCCGGGGCTTTTCGCCAGGGACAGGCCCTGTTTCAGGTAATCGAGGGCGGCGGTGACTTGGGACACGGGGACCTCTTGAATCGGCTTTCGGATGAAGCAGGAGTGTAGCACCGCCACCGCGCCGCTCAATTCATCGCATGAAGGCTTCTTCGCGGAGCTTGTGAATCTGGTCGCGGACCGCGGCGGCCTGCTCGAACTCCAGGTTCTTGGCGTGCTTCATCATCTCCGCTTCCAGCTTCTCGATGTCCTTGGCCACCTGCGCCGGTGAGCGGGCCACGTAGGGCGCCTTGTCCTCGGCCACCTTGCGGGTGCGCTTGCGCTCCGGCTGGCCGGCACCGGTCGTGTAGGCGTCGTCCATGATGTCGCGGACCATCTTCTTCAGGCCCTGGGGCGTGATGCCCTGCTCCTTGTTGTGCTGCACCTGCTTCTCGCGGCGACGGTCGGTTTCGTCAATGGCGCGGCGCATGGAGCCGGTGATCTTGTCCGCGTAAAGAATCGCCCGGCCTTCCACGTTCCGGGCGGCGCGGCCAATGGTCTGGATCAGCGAGCGGTCGGAACGCAGGAAACCTTCCTTGTCCGCGTCGAGAATCGCCACCAGCGCCACCTCCGGCATGTCCAGGCCCTCGCGCAGCAGGTTGATGCCCACCAGCACGTCGAACTTGCCCAGCCGCAGGTCGCGGATGATCTCCACCCGCTCCACGGTGTCGATGTCCGAGTGCAGATAGCGCACCTTGACGCCGTTCTCGTTGAGGTATTCGGTGAGGTCCTCGGCCATGCGCTTGGTCAGCGTGGTC
>JBFJUC010000022.1:0-17120 GCA_041624875.1 Alcanivorax sp. | reverse complement strand
GTTGGCCGATCATGGCCGTGATGTTGGTGTTGATAACTGACATAGCAAATGTCCTTTTGTGATTCACCGTTTGGTTTGAGAGCAACGGCGCTGGCCGTTACACCGTCTTTCGGCGGATTGCCGTCCCGCTTTAGGGTTGGCGACAAAAAGTTTTGCTATTCACCGTCTGTTAAAGGCCGTCCGCGCCCTGCCGATAGAGAAGGCTGTAGTGATCGAAAGGCGAGGGCCATTGGCATGACGTCGCAGGATGACGCGTTCAGCCGGGTGGATCATCCCCCGGAAATACAAGAATTACTGGAACATCTGAGCCAGCCGGGGGCGGCGTCTCTGGCGCTGGATAACAATGGCGGCGAGCCGATGCCGGTGGTGGTGTTCGAAGCCGTGCCCGGGGAGTCGCTGTTGCTGGATATCAGCGCGATCCGCCACGTCGCCGCGGATCTGCGGCGCGGCGCCGGCTTCCGGTTGATGGGGCAGGCCCGTGGCGGGGTGCTGCGCACGCCTTTATTAAGCGCGGATATGTGCTTCGAGCGTGACGACAGAATGCTGTGTCGCTGCGATTACCCGCCGGAAATGCAAATCATGCAGCGCCGGGATGCCTTCCGTGCCGAGTTGCGGCTGGGCATGGAAGTGGGCGTGGTGCTGCGCGACCGGGACAGCGGCCTGTCCGCCCAGGGGGATCTGCGTGACCTGTCTTTGCAGGGCTGTCTGGTGGAATTGTCCGCCAGTGCCATGACCGCGCTGATGTCCAACGCGGCGTTGTTCGAGCTGGAGTTGTTCTTTCCCAACGGCACCCGTTTCGTGGTGCGTGGCAGCCCGCGACATCAGAAGGCGGATGCCCAGCGGGGGCTGGTCAAAGTGGGGTTTCTTTTCGCCGAGCGCAGTGCCGAGGACGACCGGCGCTTGTGGTTCATGGTCCGCGAGATCGAGCGCGAGGCGGCGCGGATGGCGGGCACCTCGCGCACGACGCTGGCGCCCTCGCTGTTGTTCCAGGGCAAGAAAAACGAAGAGCACGGCACCGTGGGCCGCCGCCAGACGCACGATTACGCCACCGCCATGACCCGCAGGCTGGCGCCCACCGCCGCCTATCTGGACAACCAGATTCTGGCGTTGCGCCAGGGCGGCATGGTGGACGCGGTGCAGTTGTCGCGCCATGCGGACCGCCTGCTGGCGCTGCAGGACGAGGACCGCGAGGCGCTGTTGTTCGCGGTGCAGTGCCTGGATAAGGAAACGCTGCTGGTGCGGCATTCCCTGGGCGTGTCGGTCCATCTGCTGGATTTCGCCAGAAGCGAAAAAATGCCCCATGAGCTGTGCAAGGCGCTGGCCGCCGCCGGGCTGGTGCACGATCTGGGCAAGGCGTTGTTGCCCCGCGATTTGCTGGAAATGCAGTTTCTCAACGCCAGCCAGTACCGCTGGCTGCAAGGCCACGTGGCGCTGATTCTGCAGCGACTGGAAAGCTGCCGTTGGTTGGCGTCCTCGGTGGTGGAAGCGGTGGTGCGCGACGTCAACGAGCGGCTTGACGGCCACGGCTACCCCCATGGGCGCGGCGCCGGCGACCTGCCGGAGCTGGCACGGCTGGCGTCGGTGGTGGATGTGTCCGATGTGATGGCGCGGGTGCGCCCGGGCCGGCGGCCCTGGTCCGCCGAGGCGGTCCACGATCACCTGCACGATTGCCCCCATCAGTTCGACCGCCGCTGGGTGGCGCGCCACCGGGCGCATTTCGGGCGCTGGCCGGTGGGCAGCCTGGTCCGTTACCCAGGCGGGCTGCTGGCCTGGGTGCGGCGGCTGGACGACCAGGGCGTGCCCGTGCAGGTGCAGATATCCCGGGGCAGTGCCTTCCCCGGCGCCGATCCCGATCAGCTGTTGGAGGGCGGTGCGCTGGAACGGCTTGGCGAGCCGCTGTCGTCGGTGGCCGCACCCGGCTAGCTCTAAAGTCATGGCGTCTGCCGCCGATAGCATGAAATAGCGGTAAATGGTCGTCCTTATTCAGCGCTGTGGCGGTGCCGGGGCGGCGCACAATACGAAGGTACTTTGCAAGGAAAGACCATGGCTTCTATTTCTTCTTTGGGTATTGGTTCCGGGCTCGACCTCAATGGCCTGCTCGACCAGATGGAATCGGCGGAGCGTCAGCAGTTGACGCCGATCACCCAGCAACAGAAAAGCTATCAGGCGAAGATCTCCGCTTACGGCACGCTGGAGAACAAACTCACCGCCTTCCGTGAGGCGGCCGCCAAGCTGAGCGACAGCCAGCAGTTCGATGCGGTAAAGAGCAGCGTGTCCGGTGATGCCCTGAGCGCCGTGGTCGGCGAAGAGGCGCTGCCCGGCACCCACGACATCGTGGTCAACAACAAGGCTCGCGCCTACAGCATCGCCACCCAGGGCGTCGCCGATAAAAGCGAGCCCCTGGGTGCCGGGGCGATCAGTTTCACGCTGGGTAACGGCGACAACTTCAGTGTTGAAGTGGGCGAGGAACAAAGCTCCCTGGAAGGCATCCGCGATGCCATCAACGAGGCGGGCAAAGGCGTTCAGGCCTCGCTGGTTAACGACGGCAGCGGCCAGCCGCACCGGCTGGTGCTGTCCGCCGCCGAGACCGGCACCGACGCGGCGATCGCCAGCGTCGACTTCGGCACCGGCGGTCTCGGCGACGCCCTCGCCGTTGACGCCGACACCGAAGTCATGGCCGTCAATGCGTCCTTGAGCGTTAACGGCATCGATATCGAGAGCCAGAGCAACCGCGTCGAAGGCGCGGTTCAAGGGCTCACGCTCAATCTCAAGGAAGAGGGCACCTCCACCATTTCCGTGACCCGCGATACCGCCGGCATCACGAAAGCGGTGACCAGCTTCGTGGAGAGCTACAACAGCCTCCAGGAAAGCATCGACAGCCTCACCCGCTACGATCAGGAAACCGGTACCCGCGGCCAGCTGCTCGGCGACACTACCCTGCGCGGTATTGAATCCCGTATTCGTGGCGTCATGGGCGGGGTGGTTTCCGGTGGCGAGTTTGGCGCGCTCGCCGACATCGGCGTGGATCTCACCATCGACGGCACCCTGGAGGTGGACGAGGAAAAGCTCGACGCGGTGGTGGCGGACAACCTCGGGGACCTGGCGGGTTTCTTCTCCGGCGCGGGTGAGTCGGAGGGTCTGGCCGGGCGGCTGGATACCACGCTCGGCAAGATGCTCGGTGACAACGGCACGCTGGATAACGCCACCAGCGGTCTTGAGGACCGTATCGAGGGCCTCGGCGAGCGCTACCTGCGCACCGAGGAGCGCATCGACAGCACCATCGCCCGGTATCGCGAGCAGTTCAGCAAGCTCGACGCGATGATCGCGGAAATGAATTCCACCAGCAGCTACCTGACCCAGCAGTTCGATTCGCTCAACGCGCAATTGAACCAGTAAGCCAAGAAAGGTAATCAGCAGAGGGTAATACTCATGACAATGACGCGAGGCGCCGCCGGGTACGCCCGGGGCGCGGGGGCCTATGCCCGGGTAGGGGTGGAAAGCGGCGTGATGTCGGCCAGCCCCCATCAGTTGATCTGTATGCTGTTCGACGGCGCCGGCACGGCGATCCGCGCGGCCGCGTTGCACATGCGCGAAGGCCAGGTGGCGGAGAAAGGCAAAGCCATTTCGAAAGCGCTGGATATCGTCAACAACGGTTTGCTGGCGGCCCTGGACCGGGAGAAGGGCGGCGAGCTGGCCGACCGCATGGCGTCCCTTTACGACTACATCGCCCGCTTGCTGCTTAGCGCCAACCTGCGCAATGACCCGGCAAGCCTGGACGAAGCGGGTCGCCTGCTGGCGGACCTGAGTGAAGCCTGGAGTCAGATCAAACCCGCCGCGCATCAGGGGGCTGAATGACTGAGATCGAATCCCGGCGCCGGGCGTTGACGGCGGAGCAAGTAGTGCTGGCCTATGAGGCCTTGCTGGCGCGCTCCGGACGTATGTTGGATTGCGCGCGACGCCATGATTGGGACGCCCTGGTGGAAGAGGAGGCGCATTACCTGGTGGACGTTGAGCAGCTTTCCAGCCGGGAACAGGACACTGTTCTTGATGCCCCGCAGCGGGCCCGCAAAGCGCAATTGCTGGAGCGGATACTCGAGCGCGACCTGGAAATCCGGCGTTGTCTGGTGGCGCGCCGGGAAGAGTTGGCGGCGCTGATCGGCACATCCAAGCGCAAGCGTGATCTGCGGCGCTCCTACGGGCCCCAGGAAGCGGCGTCCAGGGACACCGCCTTCCACCTGGACGAAGACACGCCGTGAGCGGCATCACGCCGATCCTGGATACACTGCTGCATCAAGTGCTGGGCAAACGGGTGGACGTGCCCGTGGCCCGGCAGACCCCCGAGCCGGTACGCCCGCTCAGCCCCGCTGACGCACCGCCGGCGGTGCGCAGTGATTCGCGTCTCGACCCGCGCAGTGCGTCCTTGCCGGATCTGCCGGCCACCCAGCAGCGCACCCGCGCACCGCAACAAACCCTGACCCCGCATCCGGACGCGGCACCCGGCTCCACGCAAACCCATTTCAGCGCCGCCGCCCGCACCATCGCCGATATCCTGGCGCGGTACCCAGCGCCGCCCTCGGCGGTGCGGCCCGCCTTGCCCTTGATGACCGCCGCCGACGCCGAGGCCCCGACCCTGGCCAACCGTTTGCAGACCAGTGTCAGCCAGAGCGGGCTGTTTTATGAATCGCACCTGCAAAGCTGGTATCGGGGCGAAGTGAGCGGCGCGCGGCTCGCCCAGGAACCGCAGATGCGCCTGTCCCGGCCGGCCGAAACACCGACCGCCGCCCGCGCGGACGGCGCTAAAGGTCCGGCCCCGGCCGGTGCCGAGGCGCAGGCTCGGGCGGCGGGCGCCCCGACGGCCGAGCGATCCACACCGGCACCGGCGGCCGCCACCGTAGAGGGTCGCCCGGTGACGGACGGCGAAGAGGCCCCCAGGCCCGCGCCGCGCCCACTGTCCGACGACGCCAACCAGGCGTTGCAGGGGATTCTCCGCCACCAGCTGGAGACGCTGGCGACGCCGGTGCTGCGCTGGGAAGGGGATGTCTGGTCCGGCATTTTCATGGCTCTGGTGATCCAGGTGCCCGCCGAGGCGTCCCGCCAGCCGCGCGGCGACGGTGAAGCGGGGCAGGGCGGCGACGAGCCGGACGAAGAGGCGGGCACCTGGCGCTCCGAACTGACCGTGGAACTGGCGGCGCTGGGCCCGGTGCGGGTACGCCTGGACCTGCGCGGCGACGACCTAAGCATTGATCTGGATGCCCGCTCCGAGCAGGTGGCCGAGCAGCTGCGCGCCGACAGCCAGCGCCTTACCGCCAGCCTCCAGGGGTGTGGTTTCGAACAGGTACGACTGCGAGTAGCCGCTGATGAAAGACCCTGAAGCCAGCAGCCGCCGCCAGGCCGTGGCGCTGGCCTACCAGGAAGGCGAAGCCCCCCGGGTATTGGCGCGGGGCTATGGCGACCTGGCCGAACGGATTATCGCCGAGGCCCGCCGCCAGGACGTGTTCGTGCATGACGCCCCGGAGCTGGTGGGGCTGCTAATGCAATTGGATCTGGACCAGCGCATCCCGGTTCGCCTGTATCAGGTTATCGCCGAGTTGCTGGTCTGGTTGCAGGCGATGAACGAGGAAGGGCGCGGGAAAAGAAGATAAGAATAAAGTATTAGTAATATGTGCAACAATTTGTATTTTGTGCGTTTTGTGATTGGGTTCCTTGTCTATTAGGTCTTTGCATATTTTTGCCCTTTAGGGGCGCTGTTGATTTTGCTTTTTTCTTTTAATGAAACAATATTCTGAAATTTGTAAACAGGGGTGTTAATTTTAAGTTATTGAATTAAAAGATAAAAAAGTTCTTACTGCTTGATGTCCCCCGGTTTCAGTGGCCTGCCTGGCCACGAATTCCCGCTATTGAAACGCTCGTTTTGGATCGAATGCATATTTGTGAATAGCGTCACAAAAAATACTGCTAATGTGAGTTTGTTCACATAAAAGTGTGAGCGACTTGTGAGGATTGTGGTACGTTGCCACTACAAAACGCCGATGCTTAACGACTTAATAGTGCAACAAATCTAATGATAAAGTATTGGCTTTTGGGGATGTGAAGGGTCCGGCGCCGCTGCGCGCCGGGGAGACCTCGGTAAAGGGGTGCCGAAGGAGCAAAGCAACAATGAAAATCGATAGCGTGTTAAACGAAATCCAGGATATCAATCTCACCTACCTGCTGCTGGCACAGCGTCTTCTTAAGGAAGATTACGCCACCGCCATGTTCCGGTTGAAGATCGACCAGGCGATGGCGGAAGTGCTGATTTCCCTGTCGGCGAAGCAGCTCAGCCAGATGGCCCGCACCAATCAATTGTTGTTCCGTCTGCATTTCGACGATGCGGACCAGGTCACCACGTTGACCAACAACAAGCGTGAACAGGGGTTGGGGCAAACCCACGCGGCTTTGCTGATGGCGTCCTGCGCGAGCTGATCGGGGGGAGAGGTCCGATGTCCGAGAAGAGTCTGGTCGGCGAAATGCACCAAGTGCAGTTGGCGATCGAATTGATTGAGTTGGGGGCACGGCTGCAGGTGCTGGAGTCGGAAACCGAGCTCAGCCGGGGCCGGCTGATCCGGCTTTATAAGGAAGTGCGCGGCATGTCGCCGCCAAAGGGGATGCTGCCGTTTTCCACCGACTGGTTCATCACCTGGTTGCCCAACATCCATTCTTCCTTGTTCTACAGCTTCTACCGGCAACTGACCGGTGAGCACGGCTGCACCCGCATGGAAGGCTTCGTGAAATCCTACCGCCTGTACCTGGAGCAGATCGCGCTCGACGGTGCCGAGCCGGTGCTTGGCCTGACGCGGGCCTGGACGCTGGTGCGCTTCTTCGAAAGCGAGATGTTCGAGCTGTCGGAATGCACCAGCTGTCACGGCCACTTCGTCAACCATGCCCATACGCCCAGCCAGCGGTTTGTCTGCGGTATTTGTCAGCCGCCTTCGCGGGCCGGCAAGACCCGCAAACGTCAAAGCGCCGCCAGCGAAGAAGCCCGGTCCGCCGGCGATGGCCGACAGGCGGTAGGCGTTTAATTTAGCAATTTTTCCCTCAAGCCCGACCTCGTCCTGCCGATACAGATGGTAATGCTATCCACGCTGTTCTGAAGGATACCGGTTGTGCTGATACCTCTTGGCTTCATTATTGTCACCCTTTCCGTGTTCGGCGGCTTTTCCATGGCCGGCGGACACCTGGGCCCGCTCTACCAGCCCACCGAGATTCTGATGATCGTTGGCGCCGCGGTGGGGTCGTTCGTGGCCGCCAACAACGGCAAGGCGATCAAGGCCACCCTGCGTACCGCCACCACCCTCAAGCGCACTAAGAAGTACGACAAGGAAATCTACATGCAGCTGATGTCGCTGCAGTACAACCTGCTCTCCAAGATGCGTCGCGAAGGCGTGCTGGGCGTGGAAAAAGACATTGAGAACCCGGCCGAGAGCGCCCTGTTCAGCGAGTACCCGAGAATCGCCAACGATCCCATGATCATGGGCTTCATCACCGACTATCTGCGGCTGATGATCAGCGGCAGTGTCGATCCCATGGAACTGGATGAACTGATGAGCCATGAGATCGAGGCGTTCGAACACGAGGCCCACATTCCCGCCGACGCCCTCGCCAAAGTGGGTGACGGCCTGCCCGCGTTCGGCATCGTGGCGGCGGTCCTCGGGGTGGTGAAAGCCCTGGCGTCCGCCGACGCCGGCGCCGAACAGATGGGACTGATGATCGCGCACGCCCTGGTGGGCACTTTTCTCGGCATCCTGCTCGCCTATGGTTTCGTTAATCCGGTGGCCAGCCGCATCGACCGGCAAGTGGCCGAGGCGGTGAAGATGCTGCAGTGCATCCGCGTCACCCTGCTCGCCAATCTGAACGGCTATGCGCCGCAGCTGGCGGTGGAATTCGGCCGTAAGGCATTGCATACCGCCGAACGGCCCACGTTCACCGAACTGGAAGAGCACGTGCGCGCGGCCCGGCCCATGGGTGCCAAACAGGCATGAGCGAGCAGCACCGGCCCATCGTCATCCGGCGTCGCCGCCGTGCGCATGTGACGCATCACGGCGGCGCCTGGAAAATCGCTCTGGCGGATTTCATGACCGCGCTGATGGCGTTGTTTCTGGTGCTTTGGATTATCTCCACCGCGTCGCCGGCGGAACTGCAAGGGTTGGCGGAATACTTCCGCACGCCGTTGAAGGTGGCACTGGCGGATGGCGACCGGAATTCATCGAGCACCAACGCGATTCCCGGCGGCGGCGCCGACCCGGTCCATTCCGACGGCGAGCAGGCGCGTATCGATCTGCGCCGCCAGACACTGCCGGCGGACGAGCGCCAGCGGTTCATCAATCTGCGGCGGCGCATTGAGCAGGCGATCCAGGCCGATCCGCAGCTGCGCGAACTGCGTGACCAGATGCGCTTTGAAATGACGCCGGAGGGCCTGCGCATCCAGCTGGTGGATACCGACCAGCGGCCCATGTTCCGGCTCGGCAGTGATCGCGTTGCCCCTTATATGCGTCACCTGCTGCGCACTATGGCGCCGCTGCTCAACGACATGCCCAATCCGCTCAGCATCAGTGGGCATACCGACAGCCTGCGTTATTCCGGCGGTGACAGTGGCTACAGCAACTGGGAGCTGTCCAGCGACCGGGCCAACGCCTCGCGCCGTGAACTGGTGGCCGGTGGCCTGGACAGTGAAAAGCTGCTGCGGGTCACCGGCATGGGGGACCGCGTGCCGGTGCCCGACAGTAACCCGGGTGACCCGGTCAACCGGCGTATCACCCTGGTGGTGCTGACCCGACAGGCGGTGGAGCGGCTGCGCGCCGCCAGCCGCCCCGGCGATCTGAGCGACGCCCCTCAACCCGCGCGGGAGTGAACATGGATATTACCGAATTCTACGACACGTTTTTCGAAGAGGCGGACGAACTGCTGGCGGAGATGGAATCCCATCTCCTGGAACTGGACGTGGACAACCCGGACGTGGAACGGCTCAACGCCATCTTCCGGGCCGCGCATTCGATCAAGGGCGGCGCCGGGACCTTCGGTTTCGAGGCGCTGCAACGCACCACGCATTTGCTGGAAAACCTGCTCGACCACACGCGACGCGGCGAGCTGGCGCTGCGACGGGATATCGTCGACACCTTTCTGGAAGCCAAAGACATGCTAAACGATCAACTGGACGCTTATCGTCAGGGTGGTGAACCGGACCCGGAAGCCCTGGAACGTATCTGCGAGACCCTGCGCCGTCTCGCCCTGGAAGAGCTGGGCGAAGACGCCGGCGCCGAGGTGGCCGGCGCCACCCCGGCCGGCGCCGCCGACCCCGAGCCGCCCGTGGGCGGCGCGTCCCAAGCCAGTGCGCCCGCCGCCGATGACGGGGCGCAAAGCAACGGCGCCCGCTTCGAGGTGACGCTGATCGGCGTCGCCGAAAAGGACCGGGATCTGTTGATCGAGGAACTGGCGCAGCTGGGCGAGATCGACGAGCAGCAGGCCGACGGCGAACGCCACCGGGTGGTGCTCACGTCGTCGTTAAGCGGCGATGATATCGAAGCGGTGATGTGCTTTATCGTCGAGCCGGAGCAGCTGGAGGTGCGTGGTCTGGCCGCCGCCGAGCCGCCGGCGGCCGTCGCCACCGAAAGCAAGCCCGAAGCGGAACCCGAAGCAGAGACTGAAGCAGCGCCGGAGCCCGCCCCGGCCAAGGCCGCGGCGCCGGCGAAAACCGAGTCCGCGCCCAAGAGCGGCGACGGCGGCAAGAAAGGCGGCGAGTCCACGTCCATCCGGGTACCGGTGGCCAAGGTCGACCAGATCATCAACCTGGTCGGCGAACTGATCATTACCCAGTCCATGCTCAACCAGGTGGCCGAGGACTCCGAAACCGTTAACGATGGCGCCCTGGTCACCGGCCTCAACCTGCTGCAGCGCACCGCCCGGGACCTTCAGGAAGCGGTGATGTCGGTGCGCATGGTGCCGATGGACTATGTGTTCAGCCGGTTCCCGCGCCTGGTCCGCGACCTGGCCGGCAAGCTCGATAAAGACGTAGAGCTGGTCACCGAGGGCAAATCCACGGAGCTGGACAAGGGCCTCACCGAACGGATCATCGACCCGCTCACCCACCTGGTGCGCAACAGTCTCGACCACGGCATTGAAACGCCGGACCGGCGCGAAGCCGCGGGCAAGCCGCGCACCGGCCAGCTGACGCTCTCCGCCCAGCACCAGGGCGGCAATATTCTGATTGAGGTGATCGACGACGGCGGTGGCCTCAACCGGGAAAAGATTCTCGACAAGGCGCGCTACAACGGCCTGGCCGTGTCCGATTCGATGAGCGATGACGAAGTCTGGCAGCTTATCTTCGCGCCGGGCTTTTCCACCGCCGAGGCGGTCAGCGATGTGTCCGGGCGCGGCGTCGGCATGGACGTGGTCAAGCGCAACATCCAGGCCATGGGCGGGCACGTGGAAATTCTCTCCAAGCCCGGCCACGGCACCACTACCCGCATCGTGCTGCCGCTCACCCTGGCGATCCTCGACGGCATGTCGATCAAGGTGGGCCAGGAGATGTTCATCCTGCCGGTGAGCGCGGTGATCGAATCCCTGCAGCCGCGTGCCGAGGATCTCTATTCCATGGCCGGCGGCGATGTGCTGCTCAAGGTGCGCGAGGACTACCTGCCGGTGGTGGCGGTCCATCACGCGCTGGACGTGGCCGACGCGATCACCGATCCGACCCGTGCCATCGCCGTGATCGTGCAGGGCGAAGGGCGTCGCTACGCCTTGCTGGTGGACGAACTGGTCGGCCAGCAACAGGTGGTGGTCAAGAACCTGGAAACCAACTACCGCAAAGTGCCGGGCGTGTCCGCCGCCACCATTCTGGGCGACGGCAGCGTGGCGCTGATTCTGGATGTGGCGGACATGCATCGCCTTGGCCAGAGCAAAAAAGAAAACCCTGTCTTCGGCGCCCCGACCCGGGCCCGGCCTGTTGAGGAGGTAGAACCATCATGAGTCACGCTACTGCTTTGCAAACCGCCGCCGCCGTGGAAGCGGGCAGCCAGGAATTCCTGGTGTTCTCCCTGGGCGAGGAGGAATACGCCATCGATATCCTCAAGGTTCAGGAAATCCGTGGCTACGAAAACGTCACGCGCATCGCCAACGCCCCGGACTTCATCAAGGGCGTGGCCAACCTGCGCGGCGTGATCGTGCCGATCGTCGATCTGCGCATCAAATTCCGTCTCGAGCGGGCCGACTACGACGACCAGACCGTGGTGATCGTGGTCAACATCGCCGACCGCGTGGTGGGGATCGTGGTCGACCGGGTCTCCGATGTGATGACGCTCACCGCCGAGCAGCGCAAGCCGGCGCCGGAATTCGGCCTCAGCCTGCCGCTCGATTACATCAGCGGGCTGGGCAATCTGGACGAGCGCATGCTGGTGCTGGTGGACATCGAAAAAATGCTCACCAGCGAAGAGATGGCGCTGGTGGAAGAGGCCGGCGAATAACCGCCCGAAACGGGCGACAACCGCCGCCGGGTCCGGGCAATCGGGGAGAGTGGGAATGCGTAACAATCAGCCGGTGATCAACCAGGAATATGAGCTCAAGGACGGTGACTTTCTGATTTCGAGAACCAACCGTGGTGGGCGTATCACCTACGCCAACCCGGCGTTTATCGAGGTCAGCGGCTTCACCCGCGAAGAGCTGGTCGGCGCCCCGCACAATATCGTGCGCCACCCGGATATGCCGGAGCAGGCGTTCGAGAACCTTTGGCGCACCCTCAAAGAGGGCGGCACCTGGATTGGTCTGGTCAAGAACCGGCGCAAGGACGGCGGCTATTACTGGGTGCGCGCCCACGTCACCCCGATTGTCGAGGACGGCGAGATCGCCGGCTTTGTGTCGGTACGCCTCAAGGCCGACAAGCCGTCCATCGACGCCGCCGAGCAAGCCTACACCGCGCTGCGGGAAGGGCGTGGCGGGCGCCTTCATCTGCACCGTGGCGAAATCCGCCGCCGTGGCCTGGTGGCGGCGCTGCGGCGCTGGAACCCGAGCTCGGTGAGCAGTCGCTTTTCGTTGTTGTATCTGGCCAGCGCCGCGCCCCTGGTGGGCGCCGGTGTGATCGGCTTTTACGGCCGTGCCGACGCGGCGCCGTTATCCACCGCCTTGCTGGCCATGGCGGCGATCGGCCTGCCGGTGCTGGCGTTGTTGTTCTGGGCCACCGCCCGCTCGGTGCTGGGCCCGGTGCGCGAGGCCGGCATGTTCACGCTGCAGATCGCCGCCGGCAATCTGGCGGCCAAACCGCCGCGCCGTCTCACCGGCGAGATGGGGCTGCTGGTGATGGGGCTGAAGCTGATGCGCCGCAGTCTGGGCAGCATCGTCGGCGATGTGAACCGGGGCATTGAGGTGGTCACCCCGGCCGCCCGCGATATCGCCCAGGGCAACGAAGACCTGTCCTCGCGTTCGGAGCAGCAGGCCGCCTCGCTGCAACAAACCGCCTCCAGCATGGAAGAGATCACCGCCACCGTGGGGCAGAACGCGGAGAACGCCCGTCAGGCCAGTCGGCTCAGCGGCGAGGCGTCCCGCGCCGTGTCCGAAAGCGGCGAAGTGATGGGGCAGGTGGTCGACACAATGGGCCGCATCACCGCCAGCTCGGAGAAGATGGCGGTGATCATCGGCACCATCGACAGCATCGCCTTCCAGACCAATATTCTGGCCCTCAACGCTTCCGTGGAAGCGGCCCGCGCCGGCGAACACGGCCGTGGCTTCGCGGTGGTGGCTCAGGAAGTGCGCAACCTGGCCGGCCGTTCCGCGGACGCCGCCAAGCAGATCCGCGATCTGATCGCCGGTTCCGGCCGCGAGATCGAAAGCGGCGCCGAACTGGTGCGGCGCGCGGAAGCGGCGATCGAATCCGTGGTCACCTCGGTGACCCGGGTCAACGACATCATGGGCGACATCAGTGCCGCCTCCGAAGAGCAAAGTACCGGCATCAACCAGATCAACCAGGCGGTGGCGCAGATGGACGGCGTCACCCGTCAGAACGCCGAACGGGTGCAGGCTTCCGCCCGCGCCGCCGCGTCCCTGGAGGCTCAGGTGGACAGCCTCACCCATTCGATCGCAGTGTTCCGTCTTCAGGGCGGCGCCGAGCAGGCGCCGGCGAAGGCCGCCGATGTTCGCCGGTTGCCCGCGTCGCCGTCCCGGCCGCGCTCCGCGTCCACCACCCAGACCCTAGCCGGATGACCCCCTTGAGCAGTCGAGTGCCTATCAGCCCCACCGCCGCCGCCGGCGGCGCCGGGCGTTTTTCGCCGGACCGCGACCTGATGCTCAGTGACGCGGATTTCGCGCGCATCCGTGAGTTGATCTATCGCCGCGCCGGCATCGTCCTGGCGGAACATAAAAAAGATATGGTCTACAGCCGTATCGGCCGGCGAGTGCGCAAGCACGGCCTGATCCGCTTCCAGGACTATCTCGCCAAACTGGAGCAGGACAGCGGCGGCCCGGAGTGGGAAGCGTTCACCAACGCCCTGACCACCAACCTGACCGCCTTCTTCCGCGAGAGCCATCACTTCCCGTTGCTGGCCGATCTGGTGCGCGACCGACGCGGGCCGATACGGATCTGGAGCGCCGGGGCCTCCACCGGCGAGGAGCCGTACTCCATCGCCATGGCGCTCACCGAGGTGCTCGGTGACAAAGCCGATTTCCAGGTGCTCGCCACCGACATCGACACCGAGGCCCTGGACCGGGCCCGTCGCGGCATCTATCCCATGGACCAGGTCAACAAGCTCGACGAGCGACGTCGCAAGCGCTTCTTTCAGAAGGGCAGCGGCGCGCGCTCCGGGTTCGCACGGGTGCGCCCGGAAGTGGCGGCGCGGGTGCGCTTCCAGACGCTCAACCTGGTGGCGCCGAAATGGCCGATGGAAGATCGCTTCGACGCCATCTTCTGCCGCAACGTGATGATCTACTTCGACAAGGGCACCCAGGCGCGGATCCTCGACCGCTTCGCGCCGCTGCTCAAACACGACGGGCTATTGTTCGCCGGTCATTCGGAAAGTTTTTCCTACATCAGCGAACGTTTTCGGCTGCGCGGCCAGACTGTCTATACCCTCGCCGACCGGTAACACCGAACCTCTCTACGAAGCTCGGATTGTGGGAGCTTGCCTTGCAAGCGAAAGGCCGGCTTTGCCGGCCGGCAGGATCCCAGAGGCTTTTCTAACGGCGGCTCCAACAAAGTCTCTGGAATCCTGCCGGTAGCTTCGCTCCCTTTCGCGGGCAGGGCCCGCTCCCACAAGTCGTCAAGCTGGGAGGCTAAAAATCCTAAAGAAGCACCGCTATCCGCCGATAGCGTGAATAACAAAGGCGAACCGCGCCGGTGACGGCGTCGTCTTGGAAACGGGGGAGACCGATCTTGGCCGGGAAAAAAATAAGGGTGCTGTGCGTCGACGACTCGGCTCTGATTCGCGATCTGATGAGCGAAATCATCAACAGCCATGCCGATATGGAAGTGGTGGCGGTGGCCCCGGACCCGTTGGTGGCCCGGGATCTGATTAAACGCCACGACCCGGATGTGCTCACCCTGGATGTGGAAATGCCGCGCATGGACGGCCTGGACTTTCTCGAGCGGCTGATGCGTCTGCGACCGATGCCGGTGCTGATGGTCTCGTCGCTCACCCAGGCCGGCTCCGAGGTCACCCTGCGGGCGCTGGAACTGGGCGCGGTGGACTTTCTGCAGAAGCCGGCCCTGGGCATTCGCAGCGGCATGATCGAGTACAGCGAACTGATCGCGGAAAAAATCCGCGCCGCCGCCCGTTCCCGGCCCCGGCGTATCCAGGCCGGTGAGCGTGACGCCCCCAAGCCGCTTAAGTCGGTGATGGTGTCGAGTGAAAAGCTGGTGATTCTGGGCGCCTCCACCGGCGGCCCGGAAGCGATACGGCAAGTGTTGGAGCCGTTACCCGCCAACTGCCCGGCGATTCTGATCGCCCAGCATATGCCCGGCGGGTTCACCCACTCCTTCGCGCTGCGGCTGGACAAACTGTGCCGCATCACCGTCAAGGAGGCCGAAGACGGCGAACGGGTATTGCCGGGCCACGCCTACATCGCACGCGGCGACCGGCATCTGAAACTGGTGCGCAGCGGCGCCAACTATGTCGTGCGCCTGGATGAAGGCCCGCCGGTGAACCGCCACCGTCCCTCCGTGGACGTGCTGTTCCACTCGGCGGCAACACAGGCCGGACGCAACGCCATCGGCGTGCTGCTGACCGGCATGGGCAAGGACGGCGCGGCGGGTCTGTTGGCCATGCGTCGCGCCGGGGCGGCGACGCTCGCCCAGGACGAGGACACCTCATTGGTGTTCGGCATGCCCCGTGAGGCAATCGCCATCGGCGCGGCCACGGAAACACTGCCTTTGCATGAAGTGGCGCCGCGCATGCTGGCGCTGGCGGCGGCCTCCGGCCGCGCGCAGCGGGTTTGAATAACAACATGAATTTTCTAAGCAAGCTCCTGAGAGAGGAACGGCGGCTATGATGAAAGTACTACGCAACCTCAATATCAATACCACGGTGGCCGGCGCGCTGGTGTGCTGTGCGCTGCTGGTCAGCGTGCTGGCGGCGTTGCGTTTCACCACCAACGAAATGGTGGACGATTCGATCACCACCCTGAACCAGGTGAACGTCGAGCAGCTCAACGAAGTGAGCCGGGCGGCGGTGCTGCTCAACCGTGCCCGCATTCAGATGGATCTGGCCGCCGACTACCTGGACCAGGGCATGCGCCTGGTGGCCGAGAACCAGATCGACGGCGTCGGAGACTTGCTGGAGCGTGCTCAGAACCGCTTCAAGAACTTCGACGACACACCCAAAACCGAGATGGGCGAGGCCCGCGCCAGCGAGCTGTCCACCGGTTTCAACGCCGTCATGGCGCTGGTACGCGACCAGTACGCCGCGCTCAAAGCCGGTGATCTGGGCGAGTACAAAGACCTGCGCCAGGAGCTGCTTACCCCGGGCGACAGTCTCGATGGCAGCCTTACCGACTTTACTCAATACGCCAACCAGCGCGGCGACGCCATCATGGCCAACTACCGCGAAAAGACCGCGCTGTTCGGGCGTATCGGTCTGGCCGCGCTGGCGGCCACCGCAGTGGTGCTGCTGCTGATCTACTGGGGCCTGCGCAAGACCGTGGTGCAGCCCCTCTATGAGGCGGTGGAGCACCTGCAACGCATCGCCCGTGCCGACCTTTCGCAAAAGGTGCATGTGCCCGGCCGCAACGAAATCGGCAAGGTGTTCGCTGCCACCCGCGATATGCAGGCCAGTCTTTCCCGGATCGTCACCGACGTACGCAGCAGCAGTAACTCGATTTTCGTGGGCAGCTCGGAGATCGCCCGTGGCAACACCGATCTGTCCTCGCGCACCGAGCAGCAGGCCGCCTCCCTGGAAGAAACCGCCACCAGCATGGAGCAGCTCACCGCCACCGTGAAACAGAACGCGGACAACGCCCGCCAGGCCAGCAGCCTGGCCAACGACGCCTCCGGCACCGCGTCCCGGGGCGGCGACGTGATGCAGCAGGTCACCACCAAGATGCAGGGCATCACCGAGAGCTCCAAGAAAGTGGCGGACATCACCACGATGATCGATTCGATCGCCTTCCAGACCAATATTCTGGCGCTTAACGCCTCGGTGGAAGCGGCCCGCGCCGGCGAACAGGGCCGTGGCTTCGCGGTGGTCGCCGGTGAAGTGCGCAACCTGGCCGGCAACAGCGCCGACGCCGCCCGCCAGATCAAGCAATTGATCGAGACCTCGGCGGTGGAAGTGCAGGAAGGCTCCACGCTGGTGGAACAGGCCTCGGAAACCGTCAAGGAAGTGGTCGCCGCGGTGAAGCGCGTGACCGACATCATGGACGAGATCTCCGCCGCCTCCCAGGAACAGAGCGGTGGCATCGAGCAGGTCAGCCAGGCGGTCAGCCAGATGGACGAAGTGACCCAGCAGAACGAGTCCGTGGTGGAAGAGGCCAGCTCGGCGGCCGCGTCCCTGGAAGAACAGGCCCGTCGTCTGGAAGAAGCGGTGTCGATCTTCCGGCTCGACAGCGAAGCCGGCGACCCGACGGACGCCGCCGTGGTGCCGATGATCACCCACGAGCATCACGAACCC
>JBFJUC010000021.1:0-17121 GCA_041624875.1 Alcanivorax sp. | reverse complement strand
GTGAACGGCGTCAGCCTGGATTTGGCCGAACGCCGTGTCAGCGTGCCGGAAGTCACGCTGACCGAGCCGGCGATGCGCGCGGTGCTCACCGGCGAGGGCCTCGACCTGGCCACGTTGTTCCTGCCGTCCGATCCGGACCAGGCCCGGGAGACCCGCGAAAAAGTGCGCGAGGAAGCGGAACAATCCGCCGAGCGCATCCGCGAAGGCGAGGCCTGGGCCGTCACCCTGGATCAGTTCAAAGTGGAAAACGGCAGCGTGGTGTTCCGCGATGAGACGCTGGCCGACCCGGTTGAGGTGACGCTGAGTGAAGGCGCGCTCAACCTGACCGACTTCCGGGTTGACGACAGCGTCAATTGGCAATGGGAGGGCAGCGCGGTGCTGGCGGAAAGCGGCCGTCTGTCGCA
This sequence comes from Alcanivorax sp., assembly GCA_041624875.1. GTDB lineage: Bacteria > Pseudomonadota > Gammaproteobacteria > Pseudomonadales > Alcanivoracaceae > Alloalcanivorax. Next base: position 16,717 of record JBFJUC010000021.1, on the reverse strand, counting down.
TTCCGGCAGCGGACAACTGACCCCGCTGGACGTGTCCGCCAACCTGTCGCTCAAGGGCCTGCCGCTGACGACGCTGTCCCCCTGGCTGGCCAACGCCGTGCCGTTGACCATCGAGCAGGGCAGTGCCAGCGGCGAGCTGGCGCTCTCCGTGACCGGCGACACCCCGGACATTACGATCACCGGTCGCGCCAGCCTGGCCGATACCGATATCCGCGAAAACGGGCGCGAGACACTCAAAGTGAGCCGTTTGTCGGCCGACGGTCTGAGTGTCAAAACCGCCGACCGGCGGGTAACCGTGGACGGCCTGGCCGGTCGTGGCATTGATTTCCGCCATCTGCTGGATGAGCAGGGCCGGGGTTTGATGGCTCGCCTTAGCGGTGACGAGAGCGAGGACGGCGGGCCGGGATGGCGGGTCCTGTTGGGACGTGTGTCAGTGGAAGACTCCAGGCTGGCGCACCGGGATAACACCCTGACGCCGGATTTCGACGTCGCTCTGGAGCAATGGAGCGGTGTCATGGAGAACTTCGACACCGGCTCCGGCCGCGCCCGGCTGGAGACGTCGGGGCGCGTTAACGGCCAGGCCCGCCTGCGCGCCCAGGGTGATCTGGCGGTGGACCCGTTGTACCTGGACATCACCGGGCAGCTGGACGGCTACGGCATGGAGACACTGACCCCGTTTACCACCCGTTATCTGGGCTTCGGGGTGGAGCGCGGTCGTCTGGATGTGGACACCGAAGTGTCTATCAAGGACGACCGGCTCGACAGCACCACCAAGATCGCTGCCGACAAGTTCTACCTGGGCGACCGGGTGGACAGCGAGCAGGCCCTGGACGCGCCGGTGAAGCTGGGTCTGTCGGTGTTGCGCGACAGCTCCGGCATGATCCGCCTGCCGGTCACCATTTCCGGTGATCTTAACGACCCGGGCTTCAGTGCCGGCGGCGTGGTGCTGCGGGTGATCCGCAATGTACTGGTGAAAGCCGCCACCGCGCCGTTTTCCATGCTCGCCAGCCTGGCCGGCGGTGGCGATGGCGACCTGCAATACCTTCCCTTCCCGGCGGGCGACGACCGACCCACGGGCGAGACGCGCGATAAAGTGGCGCGCCTGGCGGACATTCTCAAGGACCGGGACAATCTGACCGTGGTGCTTACCGGGGAGAGCAGCGAGAACGACCGGCGTGCGCTCGGCGAAGCCGAAGTGGTCGACGACCTGGGCGGTGACTGGCCGGGCCTGGACACCGCGCTCACCGGCGAAGACTGGCGCGAGCGTATTTTCGACACCTATGAGGACCGCCTGGGCCGCGACCGGAGCACGCTGGAAGGCGAGAGGGACAGCGACCGGGCCCGTGAAGCCTGGCGGCGGATGCTGGAGCAGGCGGCCGCCAACCTGGACAACGACACCCTCTTGGAACTGGCCCGCGAGCGGGCGCGGCTGGCCCGTGACCGGTTGATCGAGGAGCACGGTCTGCCCGAGGGCCGGGTGCGGCTGGGCGACCCTCGCGCCGACGGCGACGTCACCGGCGTCGGCCTGGGTGTCGGCGACTCCTGATGGCGGTGGTCTGGCAGCGCCAGGAAGACGGTGTGTTGTATCAGGTCCACCGCCGTGGCGACCGGATGCGGCTATTCGCCAACGGCGTGCAGCACTCCGAGTTCCACCCCAGGCGGCTGGTCACCGGTAGCGTCTGGGACCTGCTCTGGCTGCCGGCCTTGCTCAGTGAGCCGGAGCGTTTCCGGCGGGTTTTGATTCTGGGGTTGGGTGGTGGCACCTTGCTGCCGCCGATCCGTGCGCTGCTGGCCCCGGACAAGCTCATCGCGGTGGAATTGGACTCGCACCATCTGGCGGTGGCCCGTGAGGTGTTTTCGGTGGTGGGCGAGGGTGAGCAGACCGTGCTCGGCGATGCGGTGGCCTGGCTCAACGCCTACGACGGCGAGCCGTTTGACCTCATCATTGAAGACCTGTTTGCCCCGGATAACGACGTGGTCAGCCGGGCGGTGCCCGCCGACCGGGCCTGGGTGCGCACCCTTGCCCGCCATGTCAGCGAGCGCGGCACGCTGGTGATGAATTTCGGTGATTTCACCGAATACCGGCAAAGCCACGCCGCCGACCAGCAGAGCATGAAGGGCTGGAGCAGTCGCTTCCGGTTATCCTGTGGCGACTGCCACAATGCGGTAGTGGCCTTCACTCGCGACCCGGCGCGCAGCGTGCATTTGCGGCGCCGGCTGCAGCAGGATTCCCGGCTGGCGCCCCTGCTGCGCCGGGGACGCCTGGATTACCATATCCGCCAGCTCGACTGAGCCGGCGTTTATTCCATCATCGCCAGGGAGTAGGGGGTGCGGCGCTCGTCGGGCCGTAATAACACCAGCTCTTCCCGGTCGCCGTGCAAGCCCTGAAACAGCACCCGGTAGGTGAGCACCGCCTGAACGTATTCCCGGGTCTCGTAGAAGGGAATCGATTCGATCCAGACGTCCGCGGGCACCGCTTCCTCTTCCTCGGCGAGCCAGTCGTCCACCCGATGCGGGCCGGCGTTATACGCGGCCAGCGCCAGCACCCGATTGCCGTTGAACCGCTCGAGCAACTCCGCCAGATAACGGCTGCCCAGGGCCACGTTGGTGTCCGGGTCCATCACCTGACGAGCCCCGGGCGGTGTCTGACCGGCGTCGAGCGCCACTTTGCGGGCGGTGCCGGGCATCAGTTGCATCAGACCCTGGGCCCCCACCGGGGAGCGGGCATGGGGGTAGAACGCGCTCTCGCGGCGCGCCACCGCCATGGTCAGCCAAGGGTCCAGATCGTGGCGGCGGGCGGCGTCCACGAACAGGTCCCGGTGCGCGGCCGGAAAACGCCACGCCAGCACGTTCCAGGCGCGGGCCTGGATCGACGCCTGTACCACCAGGTCGTACCAGCCTTGCTTCAGTGCATGCTGGGCCAGCTTGCGGCGCTGCCCCTCGCTGCTGTGCCAGAGCATCCAGTTCCACTCGTCCCAGGCCAGTTGCGGCTCGTCGATGTCGCGCAGCAGAGCCACCCGCGCCAGCCCCGGTGGCGTCAGCGCGCTGTCATCCGTGGCCGGTGAGGCGTTGCTGAAACGGGGCGCCTGGCCCAGCCGTTCAGCGGCCAGGAAGCCGTAAAAATTACGTTGTTTGGCGGCCTGGCTCCAGAGGGCGCGGGCTTTTTCGTCGTCGCCGTTTTCCTCGGCGGCGCGGCCCAGCCAGTATTGCCAGCGGCTGTCGTCACGCATCGCCGCCGGCAGACGGGCCACCCAGTTCGGCAGCTCGTCCCAGCGTTGTTCGATCACACTGCGCCGGGCACGCTGATCCAGGGTGTCGGCGCTGCCGTTGGCCGCCAGCCAGCGGTCCAGCCATTGCCGGTTTTCCTCAATACCGCGAATGGTGGAATACCAGGCGATGCGCTCGCCGGCGCGCTCGCGCAGGGCCGGGTCGTTGAGGCCCAGGTTGGCGCTTTCCTGTTGAAACAGTTCCCGAGCGCGCACCGTATCGGTGTAGGCCAGGCGGCGCAGGGCGGCGCTGAGCAGCTGTTCGCGTTGCTCACCACGAATGCCCTCGGGCAACTCGCGCAGGCGTTCCGGGTCCTGGTGCAGACGACCCAACCATTCCCCTGCCGTGGCATCGGCGCCGCTCTGCATGTCGGCCAGGTAGCTCATCAGGCCGGTGGCGCCCTGATCAAAGGCGAGCAGCAGGCGTTGCCAGATTTCCGGCTCGCCGATCACGCCCTGCTCGCGGGCGGCGTCGAACAGCGGGTCGCAACTGGACGGTCGGGAGCTGCCGGACAGCCACAGTTCGCGGGCCTGAGGCAGTACGCCTTTATCGCCGGTTTCCCACTGGGCACGCAGATAATAACAGCGCAGCTCAGTGCTACGCGGCGCGCGGTCGTACACCGTCAGGACATCCCGCCAGCGCGCCTCTTTGGCGTAGGCCACCAGGGCGTGCTGACGAATATCGTCGGGCAGCGGTGAATCCGGGTAACGTTCGCCGTACGCCACCACGCGCTGCGGGGACAGCTCGGGCAGGGCGGCACGCAACCGGTGGAATTCCAGGTAAGCCTGCAGCGGGTGATCGTCGGCGAGGCGTTTCTGTGCTTGCGCCAGACCGTTCCAATCATCATTGCGGGCGGCGTGCAGCGCTTCTTCAAACGCGCTGTCGCTGTTGTCGGCGCAGGCCAGGGACGCCATCAAAATACCCATAGCCAGAACTGCGGACCGGACCATCCTTTGCCTCCACAACATCATCTGATTCGCGCATTCTATCGGTAGGGAAGCACTCGGGGCGTGGTGTTTATGTAAAACTTCAAAGGCGCCGTGAAGACCGGATTTATCCCCCGTGGCCCGGTTTGTTTATACTGCCCGCTTTGCCGAGGCGCCAAGCGATGGAAAACAGCACACGGTTACTGTGGCGACAGGAAGAGAACCTGGCCGGACGGCGGGTTCTGGTGGTCGACGCCAACGACCCGGAGCTGGCCGACTTGCCCGCCGAACAGGTCTATCTGCACGCCGACGACTACACCGTCGGCGCCCATCAGTGGGCGCCCCTGCCCACGCTTCCCGAAGATACGGATTTGGTGATCCTGCCGCTGCCGAAGTCCTCGGAGCGGCTGGAGCTGCTGCTGCGCGGGCTCGCCGGCAGCGTGACGGAACCGTTGGAGGTGTGGCTGGTGGGGCCGGCCAAGGGCGGCATTCGCGGCGGGGTGACGCGTTTCTCCCGGCACGCGGACGCGGTCACCCTGGTGGACAGTGCCCGCCACTGCAAAGTCTATCGCGGCGCCTTGCGGCCGGGGCCGGCACTGTCCCTGGAGCAGGTGGAAAGCGTGGTGCGCGTCGGCGATTTTGACGTGATCAGCTATCCCGGCGTGTTCAGCCACGGCCGGCTGGACGAGGGCACGGCCCTGTTGCTGCAGGCCCTGGCCGAGGCGGCGCCGCGCGGCAAAGCGCTGGATATGGGCTGCGGGTGCGGGGTAATCACCGCCGCGCTGGCCCACGCCGGCTGCAACGTCACCGGCACCGATGTGAGCGCCACCGCGGTGGCGGCCGCCTGCAACACCCTCGACCGGAACCACCTGCAGGGCAAGGTGGTGGGCGGGGATCTTTACGGCAGCGTGGAGGGACGTCACCAGACGTTGGTGACCAACCCACCGTTTCACGCCGGCCGCGACCGGACCATGTCGATCACCCGGCGTTTGATCGAGCAGGCGCCCCGTCACCTCGAGGACGACGGTGAATTCTGGATGGTGGCGAACCGCGAGCTGCCCTATGTGCAGTGGCTGGACGCGGCGTTCCGGCACGTACAGGTGATTCGCGAGACCAACCGTTTCCGTATCTACCGGGCGCTGCGCTAAAGGCGCCCGGTCTCGCGCATCCAGTCGATGCAGTCGCGCAGCATGGTTTCCAGCGGCACGGCGGCGTCAAAGCCCAGTTCCTGCACCGCTTTGGTTCCGTCCGCGTGAACCCGGCTGGTCACCAGTGCCACCTTCTCGGGGGTCAGGCGCGGCTCTCTCCCGGTGAACAGGCCACCGGCCCCATAAATCTGCCCGGCCAATCGCAGCAGCCAGACCGGCATCGGTTTATGCGGCGTGGGGCGGTCAAGCAGCCGGCCAATGGTGTTGGCCAGATCCAGAAAGCTGGCTTCCACGCCGGCGAGAATATAGTTTTCCCCGCGTCCTCCTTTCTCCACCGCCATCAGATGGGCCCGCGCCACTTCCCCCACCGCGCAGAAGTTACCGCCGCCGGGCGGCACCCCGGGCAGTTTGCGCTGTTCGATCAGCGTGATCATTTGCGACCAGTTGTGGGTGTCGCCGGCGCCGATGATCCCGCAGGGGTTGAGAATCACCGCGTCCAGACCATGCTGCATACCGTGGCGGATTTCTTCCTCGGCCAGATACTTGGTGCGGTTATAGCCGATCCAGTCATCGGAGGCGTTGGACGGTGACGCTTCGTCAATGGCCTCTTCCTGGATACCCCAGGCGGAGATCGACGAGGTATGGATAAAGCGCCCGGCCTGGTTGCGCAGCGCGGCGGTGATCAACGCCCGGGTCCCCATCACGTTGTCCTGGTATTGGCGCTGATTCTGGTGGCGCCACAGGCTGGTGTTGCCCGCCACATGGAACACCGCGTCCACCGCCGGCGGCATCACCAGAGTGACCTCGGTGGCGTTGTCCATCGGCGCTTCCACCACTTTTACTCCCAGGGTGGAAAGAGCGGTGCCGTCGCCGCCAGGGCGCAGCAGGGCGGTCACCTCCCAGCCGGCATCGAGCAGCTGTCGGGTGATATGGCCGCCCAGAAAACCGCGGGCGCCGGTAATAAAAGCGCTGGGCATAGCGCGCACTCCTTGTTTCGGTGTGCTACTTATCGCCCAGCCGACGCCGTCCTGCAACCCTTAGCGGATGAAGCCCGGACCTTCCTGTCGCACTCTCAGAAAGCTGGGGAAGCGGGGCAGGCCGTGGCGGGTGCGCCCGTAGAATTTGTAAGTGACCAGGCTGCCGATGGGTGGCGGGTCCGCCCGCTGGGCGTCACTGAAGCCGGTGCCGAGACGAAAATGCTGGCCGCCTTCGGTTTCCATCAGTAGCGCCCCCATCATGCCGTCCAGTCGGCCCTCGCCAGGCAGGTGCGCCACCACCTTGGCTTCGGCATCCTGGTAAGGTTTCACCTTGAGAAGATCCGTCGAACGGTAACTGCGATAGGGCGCGTCGCCACGATGCAGCATTAAACCTTCGCCGCCGGCCTGGATCACTTTTTCCAGGCGACGGTTCAGCGCTGCCTGGTCTGGGACTTTGAGTTGCCGCACCAGGCGTAAATGCGGGTTGTCATGCGCCTTGAGCAGCCGGCGCAATGTCCGCAGGCGGGCATCGAAAGGACCGGAAGCCCGGGGCAGGTCGAACACCATGTAATAGACATCCCGCCAGTGCTCCGGCCCGGTGTCGTGGCGATTGATCAAGCCCACCATCCGGCTGAAGGTGCCGCGCCCCATCCACAGCTCGCCGTCCAGGGGTTGCTCCGGGAAGCCCCGGGTGAAAGCCGCCGGCACATCGAAGCGGTTGCCATGGCGGGAAATCAGGTCTTCGCCATCCCAGTAGGCGCGCACGCCGTCGAACTTCTCGCTGACCCAGTAGCGGGACAGGTCCGCTTCCCCTTGGTAGACCCGGGCCTGGGTTAGCGCCGGCACGGTGCGCCCGTGCCCGACGCTGGCCACCACCACGCCGAAGGCCAGCACCGTGGCGAGTACGAACAGAAAAATTGCACGAGACATCCTTGTCCCCTCCCATCAATATACGGAAGTGGCCAGTCTCGAACATTCATCGGCGTCCCTCTGTCGGCCAGGGATGAAATTCGTGTCAGCCAGAACGGCAATGCTTGAAAGCGATTGGTTGGCCAAAAAGAAGGGAATGTGCCTTCGGCATCCCGCGCTTTGCGCGGGACCGGCGCTGGCGCGCCGTCCGCTCGCCGTATACGGCGAGGCGTCGAACAGGAGGGGTCTCTCCATGGCCTTCACCCGCTCCAAACACAAAAAAGGCCGCGCTAGGCGGCCCTTTCTGTGTTTGGAGCGGGTGAAGGGAATCGAACCCTCGTATGCAGCTTGGGAAGCTGCCGTTCTACCATTGAACTACACCCGCGGACGGCGGCTATTACACCGGGATTCCCGCGCCCTGTCCAGCCGGTTCCGCACAATGTGCGAGCGGGCCCGGCCCGCGAAAGGGCGCGAGGCCCTGGCGAATCAACCTTTCTTCGGCTGCTTCACCATCCGAAGGTACGGCTTCTTCTCGTCCCAGCCTTCCGGGAACAGTTTGGCGGCGGCGTCATTGTCCAGCGAGGGGACGATGATCACGTCGTCGCCGTCGTTCCAGTTCACCGGGGTGGCGACTTTGTAGCCGTCGGTGAGTTGCAGACTGTCGATTACCCGCAGGATTTCGTCGAAGTTGCGGCCAGTGCTGGCCGGATAGGTAATGGTCAGACGAATCTTTTTGTTCGGGTCGATCACGAACACGCTGCGTACCGTGAGGGTGCTGTCGGCATTGGGGTGAATCATGCCGTAGGCCTGGCTTACGGAGCGGTCAGCGTCGGCCAGTAGCGGAAAATTCAAGGCCGAACCCTGGGTTTCCTCGATGTCGCCGGACCAGGCGTGGTGATCCTCGACAGGGTCCACGGAAAGGCCGATGACTCTGGCGTTGCGCTTATCGAACTCAGATTTCAGACGCGCTACTTCGCCCAGCTCGGTGGTGCACACCGGGGTGAAGTTTTTCGGATGGGAGAACAGCACCACCCAGTTGTCGCCGGCCCAGTCGTGGAAGGAGATCGGGCCCTCGGTGGAATCCTGTTTGAAATCCGGGGCGGTATCGCCGAGTTGCAGTGCCATGGTGTGTCTCCTGGTCTTAGTACGAATGCGATGTTGTTTGGCTGGTGCTAAGAACATAGAGGCTTCCGGCCCCCCTTTAAAGGGGGCCGGCCATAATCAATCGCGCTAAGCAAATAGCACCTCGCGGTGCGGGGTAGCGGGGTGGGTCAGCCGTTGGCGGCCACGCTGAGGCGGTTGAGGGTGCGTTCCTCCAGCTGGTCGAGACGCTCGCGGCAGGCGCGGAAGGTGCGGCTGATGCGGGTGGTGTTGTCGACCATCGCCAGCTTCGGCCAGGTGGTTTGTTCCCCGGCGCGGATGAAGGCGCGCACGTCCTCCAGCGACGGATTGCTGAGCACGCGCAGGGCGTTGCGGGGTTGGCGCGGCGGAATCAGGTTGATGTCGCCGATGTAGCGTTGCTTGACCACCGTCTGCGCCTTGTCCACCACCAGGCCCAGGTCGTTGGAGCGCACCCGGCGGCGCACCAGATCGAGCGCATAGTGCAGGTTCATGGACACGTTGCGGATGGCCCAGTCGCTGAGGGTGCTGAGGCTGGAATCGGTGCTTTCACTGCGCGACAGGAACGGCACCACATGGGGGTTGGTCTGGCTGACGATGGAGTGGTTGACGCCGAACAGCCGCGATAGACGGCGGATCGGCAGGTCGTCCTGAATCGAGCCGTCGACGAACTTGCGCCCGGGGATATACGGCACCCGCTCGCCGTCCAGGTTCTTGGCCCACAGGCTCACCGGCGGGTAGATGCCGGGAATCGCGCAGCTTGCCAGCGCCGCTTTACGGATCAGCACATTGGGCGAGGTACGCCAGTTGAGCAGGCGGCTTTGCTGGTTGCGGTCGTAGGGGCTGACGGTAATGTTGATCTCGCGGCCGGTCTTCCGGTAGGCCTCTTCGAACGTCAGGTCCTTGATGTTTTCTTCCAGGCAAGCTTCCAGGTGGTCGCCGTCGAGCACCGGGGTGCCGCGCAGCAGGCCTTTCCAGCCGATCGCCTTGAACGCTTCCAGGTAGATGTTTTCCGGTTCCAGCTTGGCGGCGAGTTCGTCGTTGTCGTGGGTGCCGACCACGGCGGCGACGATGCTGCCGGCGCTGGAGCCGGAGATCACCGAGGGCAGCAGGCCTTGCTCCCAAAGGGTTTTCGCCACGCCGATATGGAACAGCCCAAGGGCGGCGCCGCCGGAGAACATCAGACAGCTCTGGCCGAAGGCCTGGCCGGTGGTTTCGAAGAAATCCAGTTTTTGCTTGAGGCCGAACTCGGCGAAATCGCCGTCGCAGAGGTAATCCAGGGCGGTGCATACCTCTTCCAAATAGCGCTCGATCAGCCGTTTGGTGCCGATCCGGCTGTGGCCGTACAGGGCAGGGTTGGAGATGTTGCCGAGGTTGCCGTGCAGGCCTTCATGGAGGTGAAAGACCAGTTTGTTGACGTCGTTGCGCTCGCGGGCCTGGCGGATCTGCCACAGGCGGTTACGGATCAGCTCGTAATCGTAGTGGGGAGAGCGGTCGATGTCCTTCCACTCATCGGCGCCGCCGAGCCGGTCGTATTCACGGCTGGCGTGGCACCATTCGTCGTAGCTGCTGGCTTGCGCGATAGCGCGCTCAAGCTGCTTGAGCGTGCGTTTCATGCGAATCTCCCTGGCGGATACTGTTTTTATCGTTGTCCCCGAGTCTAGCCGCGCCGGGGCGAACCCTGGCGCGCGGATTGTCCGACAAAGCGATAATATTGCCATCGAGCGATGTAAATATTTTGGCTATTCGCCGGGGTTGATGCCACGACGGTACTGGCCGGGTGTGACGCCGGTGTGGCGCTTGAAGCTGCGCTGGAAGCAGCGGATGTCCGCGTAACCCAGGTCCGCGGCGATCTCCGCTTGCGGGCAGCGGCTTTCCAGCAGGCGGGCCTTGGCGCGCTCCAGGCGCACGCTGTCGAGGATTTCCCGCCAGCCGGTGCCTTCGGCGACCAGGTGCCGGTGCAGGGTGCGGGTGTTGAGCCGCAGGGCTTGGGCCACCTGGTCGCGGTCGGGCAGGGGGCCGCCCAGCGCGGCCTGCAGGTAATGCCGCACGCGCAGGGACAGGCTGGTGGCGATGCCCAGGGTTTCCAGGTGCCGGGCGGCGTGGTCTTCAAGCGGACCGAGCTGGTGCGGCGGCGGCCGGCGTGGTGGGCGGGCGAGCATGTCGCGGTCGCCGATCAGGGCGGCGTACGGTTGATTGAAATCCACCGGGCAGCCGAATAACCGCTGATATTCCCGCGCCTGGTGGGGGTCGGTGGGCCCGGCGTGTTCGAACCAGACCCGTTCCGGGTTGAGCGCCGGATCGTCGGCCAGCCAGCGGGTGTAGCCCAGCCAGCCGGCGAATACCGCCTCCACCAGATGGCGCCGCACCGGCTGGCCGGTAAAGTGGCAGTGCCAAAGTATCCGCGACTCGTTGCCGCGCAGTTGAGTCTCCACGCGGCCCAGGTCGCCGACCCGTTTTTCGTAGCGCGCCACCTTGGCCAGCGCCTCCAGCAGGGTACTGGCGCTCAGCGCGATGTAGCCGAGCACATTGAAGACGTCCGGCGGCAGGCATTCACTGGCGTGCAGGCCGAACAGCGGATCCCTGCTGCGATCGGCCAGCTCCGTGATCAAGGCCGCGAAGCGGTCGCCCGGCACATGAACATCCGGGAGACCAAGTATTCGCGGATCAATGCCCGCCGCCGTCAGGGCGGCGGCGTTGTCCACGCCGGCGGCCCGGGCGGCGGTAAGATAGGCGCGCATCCCGGCCGAGGAGACAAAGCCTGGCGAGCCCATGGGGGTCAGTTCAGCTGGAAGGTGATCTGAACGCTGGCGGTCACGTCCTGCTCGCCGGGGCGGTAGCTCTGCGAGCCGTCCTCTTTGGCCATGGCGGCGCGCATCGGCATCGGACCGGGGATGTTATGGCCCTGGGCATTGATCTGCATCGCCTCGCCCAGCTCGCGGCCGGCCGCCCGCGCCAGAATCTCGGCCTTTTCACGGGCGGCGCGCACCGCCTTTTCCAGGGCCTGGTTGGCCAGCTCGTCGGCGTTGCTGATTTCGCTGCCGCCGGGGCGCACTTCCTTAAGACTCAGCCCGGCGAGGCCGTCCGCCAGTTCCGCGTAGCGCTCCACGCCGGAGGTGCGGAAGCTCACTTCGCGGCTCACCTGGTGACCGATCAACTTGCGTTCCGGCTGGTACTCCCATTCCGGGGCGATCTGGATGTCGCGGGCGGTGATGTGTTTGTCGTCGATCTGCAACTGCCCGGCCAGATCCAGCATCGCCTGGACCTGTCGGTCCACCTTATCCTTCATGGCCGCCACGTCGTCGCCGCGTTCGCGGGCCACGGCCACCAGGGTGAAGATGTCCGGACGCGCCTTGATGGTGCCCTCGCCGGATACGCTGACGGTGTCGCGGTCCGTGAGCGGCTGGGTGTTCCCGCCGCAGGCGGTGAGCACCAGCGCGGCCAGCAGGCCGGTCAAAAGGTGGGCGGTCTTCCTCATGGGGGTCTCCTTGCTGTTAAATGCGGTCGAATTTCGCGGGCCGGGCTGTGCGGCCCTTGGTTGTGGACTGCGCTAACTCTATCATCCCCTCCTGAGTTGCAGGAGGTACCATGACGCGTATTGAGCAGGCGATTAGACAGTGCTTGGGTGAAATCATCCCCGAAGAACTTGGCGTCGACCTGATTTCCGCCGGCATCGTGACGAAAATCGAGGAACAGGAAGGGCGTGTGCTTCTGGCGGTGCACCCCGGGTACCCCTGCGCCTCGAGCCTGCCGGCGCTGCGGCGGGATATCGAGGAACGGGTAACGCCGCTGCTGGAAGGTCGTGAGCTGGCGTTGGATTTGTCGGTGCGTATCAAACCGCACCGCGCCCAGCACGATATGCCGGCGATGATGCAGGCGGCGAATGTGATCGCGGTGGCCTCCGGCAAGGGCGGGGTGGGCAAATCCACCACCGCCGTGAACCTGGCCCTGGCGTTGCACGCGGAGGGCGCCAAGGTGGGTTTGCTGGACGCGGATATCTTCGGGCCCAGCCAGCCGATCATGCTCGGCCTGCCCAAGGGCACCCGACCGGAAACCCGGGACGGCAACGCCTTTGTGCCGGTGATGGCGCACGGCATCCAGACCATGTCCATGGGCTATCTGGTCACCGAGCAGACCCCGGTGGTCTGGCGTGGGCCCAAGGCCAGTGGCGCCCTCACCCAGATGATGCAGCAAACACTGTGGCACGACCTGGATTATCTGATCGTCGACCTGCCGCCGGGCACCGGCGACATCCAACTGACCCTGGCACAGAAAATCCCGGTGGCCGGGGCGGTGGTGGTCACCACACCCCAGGACATCGCCTTGCTGGACGCGGTCAAAGGCGTGGAAATGTTCCGTAAAGTGGACATCGGCGTACTGGGCATCGTTGAGAACATGGCGGTGCACATCTGCTCGAATTGCGGCCATGAGGAGCCTGTGTTCGGTCAGGGCGGCGCCGACCGTATGGGCCGTGATTACGACACCCCGGTGCTGGGGTCTCTGCCGCTGTCGCTGCGTATCCGCGAGCAGGCGGACGGCGGCACGCCCACCGTGGCGGCGGACCCGGACAGTGCCGAGGCCCGTCTTTACCTGGACACCGCGCGGCGCATGGCGGCACGTCTGTCACTGACCCGCGAGGGCCGGCGCCCGTTTCCCAAGGTGGTGATGCAGCACTGATTCCGGGTACCATTAAACGTTTCGGGTCGCCGAACCAATAAAGGATTCCAATGAGCATCAAGTCCGACCGCTGGATCACCCGCATGGCCACCGAGCACGGTATGATCGAGCCGTTCCAGGCCGGCCAGGTGCGCACCGATGCCAACGGGGAAAAACTGATTTCCTACGGGGTCTCCAGCTACGGCTATGACGTGCGCTGCGCCGACGAATTCAAGGTATTCACCAATATTCACTCGGCCACCGTGGACCCCAAGCATTTCGACGAGAAAAGCTTCGTCGACATCAAAGGGGATTACTGCACCATTCCGCCCAATTCCTTCGCCCTGGCCCGCACCGTGGAGTACTTCCGCATTCCGCGCAGCGTGCTGACCATCTGCCTGGGTAAATCCACCTACGCGCGCTGCGGCATCATCGTTAACGTGACGCCGCTGGAGCCGGAGTGGGAAGGGCATGTGACGCTGGAGTTTTCCAACACCACCAATCTGCCGGCGCGCATCTACGCCCATGAGGGCGTGGCGCAGATGTTGTTCCTGGAATCCGATGAAGTCTGCGAGACGTCGTATAAGGATCGCGGCGGTAAATATCAGGGTCAGCGCGGCGTGACGCTGCCGCGCACCTGATCGCGCTCTACTTGGGAAGAGGGCCGTTGTATTCGGTCATGATCAGTTCACCGTGTAATAGCGCGCTTTCAATGTGGCGCGCTTTGACCACCATATAGCCCACATCCGGGGCCACCCAGAACAGGGTGCGGCGGCTTTCTTCCTTGTCTTCTTCGCGTTTCTTTTCCACCACCAGGGTGTCCAGCTCGCCCATCGGCGTGTCGATGGTCTCCCGGTCGATAACGATAAAGTGATGCTCGCGGATATCGTCGCCGTACACGCTGGTGGCGGTATATTCCTTGTCGCCGGTGGCGAACACGCAGCGCGCGCGCAGCAACATGCTGAGCTCATCCAGCGCCTCGTCGGGAATCGGGAAGGACTCCTCGCCGGAATCCGATTCGCTGACCGCCCGGCCGTTTTGCCAGTTGAACTCGGTATCGTGGTAGCGGTGCTTGCCGAAGCCCTTGAACTCGTGAGTGTAGCGTTCGGTGCGGGGGGCGCAGTCGTTCCAGTGGAACCAGCTTTCCTCGCGGTTGTTGAGCAGCCAGGAATGCGCCTCGAAGCGCATGTGGTAGCGGTCGTCGCCGCTGGCCGGTTCGAGCACCAGGTCGGCCTTGATCGGCGTCGGAATTTTATTGACGTAGATGCGGTATTCGGCGGAGAAAGGCGGCAGCGGCGCGCTCGCCGCCAGGACCGGTAACAGGCTCGCCGCGACCATCAGGGCCAACCCGCTCAACCGGTATTTCATGGCAGGCTCTCCAGGTTCATGACGTGGCGGCCATCGTCGTTTTCCTGCACCAGCTGCACCAGGGTGTAATCACTGCCCGGCGCGAACCACAGCCAGGTTTGCCGCTCACTGCCCGCTTCGCGCAGCCGCCGCACTTTCACGGTCGCCAGGTCGTTGCCATCGATCTCCAGCGTCTCCCGGCCTTCCACCTGAAAGCGTTGTTTCTCCACGCCGCGCTCGTCGGCCACGTTCAGAGTGATGTCCCGGTCGCCACGGGCCAGCCGGCATTGCAACGCCAGCGTTAGAGCAATTTTGTCGGTGGCCGGTTGGTCCACCGCGTAGCGATAGGGCTCGTGCTCGGTGCGTTCGCTGGTGGCCTGCTGGTCCGCAATGCGCAGCTCCGCGGCCTTGACGCGACCCAGGCCTTCCCGGTGGTAGCCGTAGTACTGGGTCACAGGGAGGCAATCCTGCCAAGTGAACACCGAGGTCTCGCGGATTTCGCCGAGAAAATTACTGGCCGTGACGACCATTTCCCAGCGGTCACCGCCGGCCGGAGAGAGGGTACGTTGCGCGCCCACGGTGAATGGGAAGCCGGCGGCCTTCAGCCGGTACCGGGTGTCAAAACTGTCCACCGGAGATTGCGCCAAAGCGGGGGTCGCGGCCAGCAGGCCGGCGAGGATCGCGCTAGCCGTGCGTGTCCATTTGAAAGCCCTGCGGGGGCAGGCGTTCGCCATCCAATTCCACTCCCTGGTCGGTCATCTGTAAGCGCTGTTGCGCGCGCCAGCGCAACACCTGAGGGTACAAGCGGTGCTCCTGGGCTTGAACCTTTTTTGACAGAGTTTCCACGGTATCGTTCGCGGTGACCGGGAAACGGGCCTGGGCGATCAGCGGGCCGCCGTCCAACTCGTCGGTGACGAAATGCAGCGAGCAGCCGTGCTGGTGGTCGCCGGCTTCCAGCGCCCGGGCGTGGGTGTTGAGGCCCGGGTATTTGGGCAGTAGGGAAGGGTGGATGTTGATCAACCGGCCCTGGTAGTGGCGCACGAAGCCGGGGCTGAGAATACGCATGAATCCGGCCAGCACCACGGTATCGGCGCCGTGGGCGTCGATCCGTTCGATCATCGCCTGGTCGAACGCGGCGCGGTCCGGAAAACCCCGGTGGTCGATCGCTTCCGCCGGCACGCCGGCCCGCTCGGCGCGGGCCAGGCCGGCGGCGCCGGCCTTGTTGCTCAGCACCAGGCTGATGCGGGCCGGCAGCGCGCCGGCGTCAATGGCGTCAACAATGGCTTGCAGGTTGGAGCCGGTGCCGCTGATCAGCACCGCAAGCCGGTGGGTCATGAGGCCAGGCCTTCCAGGGACACTTCCGGTTCGTCGTTGTCGCTGGCGTGGATCGCACCGATGACGAAGGCGTCCTCGCCGCCCGCCGCCAGCAGTGCCAGGGTCTGATCCACCTGCGCCTGGGGCACCACCACCACCATGCCGACACCACAGTTGAAGGTGCGGTACATTTCGTTGGTCGGCACCTGGCCCTGCTCCTGGAGCCAGCGGAACACCGCCGGCCACTGCCAGGACTGAGTATCGATCACCGCCCGGGTGCCCTTGGGCAGCACCCGTGGCAGGTTTTCCGGCAGACCGCCGCCGGTGATGTGCGCCAGGGCGTGTACCGGGACTTGCTTGATGAGATCAAGCAAGCTCTTCACGTAAATGCGGGTGGGCGCCAGCAGGTGGTCCATCAGCGGTTTGCCGTCCAGGTCGCCGATCTCGTCGGCCTGCTCGAGGATCCGCCGAACCAGGGAATAGCCGTTGGAGTGCGGGCCGGAGGCGCCCAGGCCGATGATCGTATCGCCGGGCTCCACCTGGCTGCCGTCGATAATGCCGTCGCGCTCCACCACGCCCACGCAGAAGCCGGCCAGATCGTAATCCTCGCCTTCGTACATGCCTGGCATTTCCGCGGTCTCGCCGCCGATCAGCGCGCAACCGGCCTGCTCACAGCCTTCACCAATGCCGGAGACCACTCGGGCGGCGGTGTCCACATCCAGCTTGCCAGTGGCGTAGTAGTCGAGGAAAAACAGCGGCTCGGCGCCGCCCACCACCAGATCGTTGACGCACATCGCTACCAGGTCGATGCCGACGGTGTCGTGGTGGTCGTTTTCCAGGGCCAGGCGGAGTTTGGTGCCGACGCCGTCGGTGCCAGCCACCAGGACCGGGTTCTTATACCCCTCGGGCAGGGCACAGAGCGCGCCGAAACCGCCCAGGCCGCCCATCACTTCCGGGCGCAGGGTGCGCTTGGCTATTGGGCCGATGCGCTTGACCAGGTCATTACCGGCATCGATGTCCACGCCGGCGTCGCGGTACGTCAGCGGCCGTTTTT
>JBFJUC010000020.1:0-17744 GCA_041624875.1 Alcanivorax sp. | reverse complement strand
GAATCTCGATGTTCATGCTGTCTCTTCCGTTAAGGGTGCGGGCGGCGTTACAGGTGCAGGCCGCCGAAGACCACGCCGATCGCGCGCAGATCGCGATACCAGCGTTCCACCGGGTATTCATGAGTAAAGCCGTGGCCGCCTAGCAGTTGGACGCCGTCGGTGCCAATCTGCATGGCCTTGTCTTTGACCAGGGTGCGGGCCAGGTGCGTCTCGCGCTGGAAGGGTTTGCCCTGCTCGGCCCGGCACACGGCGCGGTAGGTGAGCATGCGCATGGCATCCAGCTCGATGGCGATATCGGCGACTATGAACGCCACCGCCTGACGGTGACTGATCGGCTCGCCGAAGGCTTTGCGTTCGTTGCAGTAAGGCACCACGTAGTCGAGCACCGCCTGGGCGGTGCCGATGGCCAGCGCGCACCAGGCCAGGGTGCCCAGATCAATAAACGCGCGATAATTGAAATCGTCGCCGCCGAGACGGTTGGCGGCGGGCACGCGCACCTTGTCCAATAGCAGCGGGCGCTGACCGCTGGCGCGGATGCCCATGGCCGGGTCCTCGCCGGCGCTGAGGCCGTCACTGCCGCCCTCGACGATGAACACCGATGGGCCGTCCCCGGTTTCGGCCGCAACCAGGAACAGCTCCGCTTCGGCGGCCAGCGGCACCAGGGATTTCTCGCCGCTGAGCAGCCAGTCATCGCCGTCGCGGGTGGCGGTGGTGCGCAGCGTCATGGGGTCGAACAAGGGCCGCGGCTCGCACACCGCGATGGTGGCCAGGGGGGCGTCTTCGCCGGCGAAGGTGGACAGGTATTTATCCTGCTGCACGGCGGAGCCCCAGCGGGTCAGGGCGTTGGCGACGCCCATCGGGGCGAGCACCGCCACCGCCTGGCCCATGTCGCCGCGCGCCAGTTCCTCGGCCACCAGCATGCTGGTCACGGTGGAGCGTTCAGCGGCGGCACCGCCCAGGGCTTCGGGCACGGCGAAGAAGTTCAGGCCCAGTTCGCGGGCCTGGTTTTGCACGTCGTCGCCGGTGCGTTGTTCCGCGTCCGATTGCTCCGCGTGTGCGCGTAATACTTCGGCGGCGAAGGCGCGCACGCTGTCGCGAATCATCTGCTGTTCGTCGGTGATGCCCAGATCGAACAGGCCGGTGGTATGACCCGGTGCGTCAAGGCGCTGAGGCTTATCGGACGGGTTGTTGGACTTGAACGCGCGGGCGCTGGTGGTGATCACCTGGAAGCCGCCTTTGGTGAGGCGGTAGGCAAGCCGCTCCGCGGTGTGGCGCATTCCCAGGCGGTCGAGCATTGATGAGCCGGCCAGCCGGTTCAGTGCGCTCAGGGCAAAGCCGATTGCGTCTTTCGCCATGATCCCTTCCCGTTATTCAGTGGTAACGAATGAAAGGTGATTATCAGGCAGATCGGCTGAGTCTCATTGACTCCCTTGCCTTTCGCGCACGGCGACGCGGCCACCGGGTGTTTCTACGGCCAACTTCCAGCGCACACAAAAAAAGGGCCGGCGGATGCCGGCCCTTTTTTGGGGTGAAGCCTGGTACGACTTACTTGTTGTCGTACTGAGCTTCTTCGGTGGTGGCTTTCATGATCGCTTCCACGCGGCGGTTCTGAGCGCGGCCGTCGCGAGTGCTGTTGTCAGCAATCGGCTTGGCTTCACCGTAACCTTCGGTGGTGATCCGGCTTGCATCAATGCCGAACTCGTCGACCATGACGCGCTTCACCGCGTCCGCGCGCTTCTCGGACAGCTGCTGGTTGTAAGAAGCGGCGCCGGTGCTGTCGGTATGACCTTCGAGGATCAGGTCAGCAGACGGGTACTGGTACATCTGATCGCTCAGACCTTCCAGTTCCGGGTAGGAGGTTTCACGAACTTCCGCCTTGTCGAGACCAAACTCAACATACAGGGTTTCGCGCACGTCCTTGGTCAGATATTCCTGACAACCTTTTTCGTCCACTTTGGCGCGTGCCGGCGTATCCGGGCACTCGTCCTTGCTGTTTACTACGCCATCGCCGTCGTCGTCCAGCTCGCAGCCCTGGGCGTCAACACTGGCGCCGGCGGGGGTGCCGGGGCAGCGGTCGTTGGAATCCGGCACACCGTCGTTGTCGCTGTCGGTGGCGGTTTCGGTGACCGGCTCGGGCTTCGGTTCGTCGTCGTATTGAGCGCCGACCAGCACGTTAAGAGCGGCGTAAACCTGGCCGTCCCAGCGTTCGGTGCGGAAGCTGTAAGTCGGGCGTGCGCCGACGTCGATCAGGAAATTGTCGGCGAGCGCGGTCTGTACACCGAACTCCATGCCGCCGATGGTTTCCTTGAAGTCACGATCGCTTTCGCCATCGAACTCGGTGCGGGTTTCACCGGCGCCGAGACCCACGTAGGTTTCGATCGGGCCGTCACTGTTGAAGTGGCGACGCAAGCTGGCGAAGTTGTTACGCAGATAAACCTGACCGCTGGTGGTGGCCATGTTGTTGCGCTCGTACCAAGCCTGTACGGACCAGTCTTCGCTGAAACGATAACCGATCTGGGCGCCGGGCAGGGTGACGGTGTCATTGCCGAAAGCATTGTCGGTGATGTAACCGTCGCCTTCGTAGTGATCACCGATGTCCAGCCAGCTTTGGCCGATGTGACCACCCAGGTAGAAATAACGGTCCGGGATGGTGTCCTCGGCAACCGCCGTAGCGGCAACGGCTAGCGATGCGCAAGCAATGCTGGATGCGAGAAAGCGTTTGGCGTCCATAGCTCCTTCCTTGTTTTTTAGTAGGCAGAAATTCAGCATCCGCAGTTTTGCTCCCTGGAACCTAACTGTAAATGCCGCTAATGAGTTTAATAAACAAATTTACAAAGGAGCGGAAAGAATGGTGTGAAAAAGAATAATTTTTGTAAAAAGTAGGGCGTTATTGTGAGTGTGGCGTGATGATTAAGTGTTAAACGGGGAGGTCGGAATGGCGGTGCTCGTTACGGCTTTGATACAAAGCGTAATCGGCTTCATTAAGAAGTGCGTTCAGGCGACGTCCGCTGTTCTCCGTGCTGGCCGTGCCGATACGGATTTCAAAGCCCGCCAGGCCGTCATCGGTCTGCACTTGAATGCTCGCGGTGAGCGAACGCAGCCCCTCCGCCATGTGCAAGGCATCGTTGTAGTCGGTATGTGGCAGGACCAGCAGGAACTGGGCGCCATCGATGCGGCCGAACAGATCGCTTTCGCGGATTTTATCGCGAATCCGTTCAGAAAAAATCCTTAACAGCCGGTCGCCGGTGTGACGTCCGTACCGGTCGGCGATGTCCACGAAATCAACGATGTCCACCAGTAGAATGGAGACCGGATGATCATGGCGCTGGCTGAGTGATAGCTCCCGTTCCAGCATGCTCATAAGGTGGGGCCGATTGAATAAACCGGTGAGGTGATCTTCGCGTGCTTGCTGGCGTAGTTTTCGGTTATCGCGTGTCACCGCCGCCAGTTTCGCCAGCAGGGGGTAGCACAACGGGGGCACCAGCAGCAGGGGGATCAGCAGCGCCATGGACAACGCCGCCAGCCAGTCTCGCTGGCCGGTGAGCAGCACGCCCACCGTGGTAATCAACAGGGATGCCACCAGGCTGATCACGGTGAACACAGCGGTCAGGCGCAAGGCAAAAAAACGGTCGGTGTTGATAACCGGTGTGTAGTGGCTGAAGCGACCTTCCGGTGCACTGGCCATTAACGCCCCCCACGGCTTGGCTACGGCTTAAATGAGGGAGTATCCGGCCTGGCGGGCGACGGTGCAAGGCCTCGGGGTCAGGGCTTCACGGAGAGCAGCTCTTCCTTGAGATTCTCCGAGTAAGGGTCGTCGCCGAACCAGATGGTGAAATAGGCGTCGGCGAAGGTCTTGCCCTGCTCCTCGGCCAGTTTTTCGCCGTTGAGGCGCAGCACCAGGGATTGGTCTTCGTCATAGTCCAGCGTATAGCGATCGCCGTCGCGGGTGGTCCGGTAGTGGCTGTTAAAGGTCTCGATACGCTTCTTCAGGGCGTTGAAGGTGTCTTCGCTGACGTTGCGTTCGATCATTTTCCGCGCCGCCTTAGCGAAGGCGTCGCCGGGCACTTCCCGGTTATAGCCAAACGCCAGACGCATGGGTGGGGCCAGCGGGTCGGCGGCGGAACAGGCCGCGCGGAACAACGATGCCTGGCCAACATTGAATACTTTGAGCGCCTTGACGTCGGCGCGGGAACAACGCGCCATGTCATCGAAATCCGCGGCCTTGGCGCTGGTCCCCAGGGTCAGGGCGAGCAACAGAGCAAGCGGTGCGTTCAAGGATGCTCGCGCAGCCATCGGCTAAACCCTCCTACGATCGGAAGTTGTTGATCCAGGCCCTGGCTGCTGTCCCAGAAATCCTGATGAAAAACGACCTTGCCCTGGTCGTTGAAACGCAGCTGGGATATGCCAATGGTGCGAACGTCCCGCTCGCTGCCGAGAATGGTGAAGCGGGTCTCCATGATCCACTGCAAAAACACGTTCTCGCCCTGATTCCAGCGGTTCTGGATTTCCAGGCTCATGTAGTCGAGCCGCTCGGCGGTCTTAAGCATGTGCGCCTTTAATGCGTCGCGCTTGTAAAGGGTCACCAGGGTATCGTTGAAATAGAGGTCCTCAGCGTAGACGTCGTCCAGGTGGGTTTCGATGTAGTCCGCGTCGATGGGCGAATAAAGCGCCACGAAGCGGTCCACGGCCTGGTCGGGGACCTGGGGGCTGCCGGGTTGTTCGCTCAGCGCCTGTTCGTAAAGATGGGTATAGCCGGAGGGCCCGTCCGCGCGGCTGGCGCAGCCGGTCACGGCGAACAGTAAGAGGGCGATGAGCGGTAACGGGTTCGTTTTCATCAGGCCAATGTCCGCCAGCGTCGGTGAATCGACCGTGAAGCCGGTTCACGGACTATTGACGGTGAGCGGCCCAAGCTCGCCGCATGAATACATCATTCGCCGCCCTGGCGATCAACTTCGTGGGTTTTCAACTGCTCTGGTTCGTCGCTGTCTACGGCGGGGCCAAGGGGTGGGGATGGGCCGCCTGGCTGGTGCTGGCGGCGATGCAATTGGGCGTCTGGTCCTTGAACCGCGCCTGGCGCCAGGACCTGACCCTGCTGGCCGCCGGCAGCGTGGCCTGCGTGGTATTCGAGCCGATATGGATGGTGCCGGGGTTGATTGAGTACGCGGACTGGCCGCGCCAGTGGGTGGCACCCGGTTGGATCTGGGCCCTGTGGCTCGGTTTCGCGGTCAGTTTCAATTATTGCCTGGCCTGGTTGCGCTCTAAGTTACTGCTGGCGGCGCTGTTCGGTGCCGTTGGCGGTGTATTCTCGGTGACCGTGGGGATCAATTTCGGTGCCGCCAGCACCCCGCAGGGCTGGTGGCTGCTGGCGATCAGCTACGCCGCCGTCTGGTCGATGGTGGTGCCGGCATTGGCTTATCTGGCGCGCCGTCTCGATGAACAGCGAGGTCGTTATGCCTGAGATACTTGTTTTCAGCCTGGTGCTGCTGCTGATGGTGTTCACGCTGGCCTGGGCCGTCCAGTGGCTCAACGGTAATGCCGGCTACGTGGATGTGGCCTGGAGCTTCAGCACCGGTCTCACCGGTCTCGCCTACTTGCTGGCCGGCAGTGGTGATCCCTTGCCCCGCCTGGCCGCCGGCGCCCTGTTGCTGCTCTGGTCGGTGCGGCTGGGAAGCCATATTTTCCGGCGGGTCACCGGCGAGGGCAGCGAAGACGGTCGTTACGCGGCCATGCGTGAACGCCTGGGCAAAGCCACCCAACCGGTGTTCCTGGTGGTGTTCTGGCTGCAGGCGGGCCTGGCCTGGGCGTTTTCCCTGCCGTTCTGGATTATTGGCGGCCAGCCGGATTTCCGGCCGCCGCTGGTGGTGTTGGGCGTGCTCATCGGCGTGGTATCGATCGTCGGCGAAGCCATGGCGGACCGGCAGCTGGCCCGCTTCAAGGCGCGGCCGGACAGCCAGGGTAAAACTTGCCGGGAGGGCCTGTGGCGCTATTCCCGGCACCCCAATTATTTCTTTGAATGGCTCCACTGGTTCAGCTACCCGCTGATTGCCGTGGGCGCCGCCCTGGCTGGCTGGTTGTGGTTGTTGCCGGTGGCCATGTTCCTGTTCCTGTGGTTTGTCACCGGCATACCGCATACCGAGAAACAGGCGCTTAAATCCCGTGGTGACGATTACCGTGAGTATCAGCGCACCACCAGCCCCTTTATCCCGTGGAGACCTGCTTCATGATCATTCGCCTGGCGGAATCGGGCTTGGTTCCGGATTTCCTGGTACGCGGCGGCATTCGCCACCTGTTGGGAAAACGTCTTGCCCAGGAGCAGCAACATCAGGCCGATCCGGAGGTGTTGTTGCGGACCCTGTCCCAAGGGCCGATCGCGGTGGCCCAGGACGAGGCCAACGAGCAACACTACGAAGTGGATTCGCGCTTTTACGAGCAGGTGCTGGGCCCGCACCTGAAGTATTCCAGCGGTCTCTGGGAGACCGGCTGCGAGACTCTGACGGACGCCGAGGCGGCGATGCTGGCACTGAGCTGCGAGCGCGCGCAGCTGACCGACGGGCAACAGATTCTGGAGCTCGGCTGTGGCTGGGGGTCGCTGACCCTGTGGATGGGCGCGCGCTACCCCGGCAGCCGCATTACCGCGGTGAGTAACTCCGCCACGCAAAAAGAGTGGATCATGGCCCGCGCCGCCGAGCGTGGTCTCGACAACGTGCAAGTGATCACCGCGGACGTGACCGTGTTCCAACCGGAGCAGCGCTTCGACCGGGTGGTGTCGGTGGAAATGTTCGAGCACATGCGCAACCACCGGGCGCTGATGGGCCGCGTACACGACTGGCTTAAACCCGGTGGCAAGCTGTTCGTCCACATCTTCTGCCATCGCAACCTGACCTATCTGTTCGAGACCGAAGGCGAAAGCAACTGGATGGGCCGCTACTTTTTCACTGGTGGCATGATGCCGGCGTACGACTGGCTGCCGCGGTGCGCGGACCGGTTGTCGCTGGAGGACCGCTGGGCGGTGAACGGCACCCATTACGGTAAAACCCTGGAAGCCTGGCTGGCGCTGGCGGACCGTAAACGGCAAACGCTGATCCCGTTACTGGAAGAATGTTACGGCGCCGGGCAGGGCAAATTGTGGCTGCAGCGCTGGCGCATGTTTTTCATGGCCTGTGCCGAACTGTTCAATTATGGTGATGGCGAAGAGTGGTTCGTGGGCCACTATCTGTTCCGCCGTGAAGAATGAGACTGGCATGACGCGCAAAGGTGTTCAGCACCGACTTACCCGGGTTTTCCTGATCCAGATTCTGTTCATCAGTTTCGCCACCGTGTTCGGGGTCTGGGCCACGGCGCAAATCATCGAGCAGGTGCTGGTCAAGGAAGCGCTGATCAAAGAGGCGGACCATTACTGGAGCCTTTACGACGAGGACGACGATTTCCCCCGCCCCAATACACGCCATCTGCTCGGTTTACTGGTGGACGCGGACACCCGGGATCCGGTACCGGAGATGCTCGCCGAGCGGCCGGATGGCTATCAGCGCGCACAGATCGGTGATCAAAACCCGATCGTCTATATCGAACGGCGCGGCGACGCCCGCCTGTATCTGATCTTCGATGAAAAACGGGTGTCGGTGCTGGCGTTCCTGTTCGGTATTCTGCCGCTCACCGCCGTGCTGCTGGTGATCTACCTGACCTCATTCCTGGGCTGGCGCAAATCCCGGGCGCTGGTCTCTCCGCTGGTGCAACTTTCGGAAACGCTACGCCATGCCAATGTGCACGACCCGGTAGAGGCGCGCCCGGACTTCAGCCAGGTGGAGGCGGAACCCAACAGCGAAGCCAGTATTCTGATGGCGGCGCTGGACGCCTACGCGGATCGCTTGTTGCGGTTCGTGGAGCGCGAGCGGCAATTCACCCGCGACGCCAGCCACGAACTGCGCACGCCGCTGGCGGTGTTCCGCGCCAATCTGGAGCTGCTCGCCAAGCAGGTGGGGGATCGGCCGGTGATCAGCCGTATGTCGGACACCGTGGACGACATGGAAGCGCTGGTGGAAACCCTGTTGCTGTTGGCCCGCACCGAGCAACAACCGATTCAGGAAGAGGAACTGGTGGTCAATGACGTGGCGGTCAATCTGCTGGACCGCCTGCAACCCCTGGCGGAGCGCAAACAGATTCGCCTGCAGGTGAAGCAGACCGCGCTGCTGACGCTGAACGGTTCGGAAACCGTGCTTAATATTGTGTTCACCAACCTGGTTCGTAACGCCATCAACTACAGCGGCTCCGGGCAGGTCACCATCGTGGTCGCCGAAAACGCGGTGCACGTGGTGGACACCGGCGCCGGCATGGACAGCCAGGAACTGGCCCGCTTTCTCCAGCCCTTCGAGAGGGGCAACAGTAAAGAAGGCGGGCATGGGTTGGGGCTGGCCATCGTCCAGCGGCTCTGCGAGCGGTTTGATTGGCATCTGGACGTGGCCAGCCGGCCGGGCAAGGGCACCGAAGTGCGGGTGCGGTTCCGCTAGCGGTTAATGCACCGGCCCGCCTTCGGCGGTAAGTCGGGGCTGCATTTGGCCCTCCGAGAGCGCCAAAGGCTCCGCGTCACACCACATCAGAATACCCTTGGCATTGAGTGCGTCGAGCAGTCTGTCGCGCACCTGGTCGGCGCAACGGGGTGTGTTTTCCGGTAACAGAATGGCGAACTGGTCACTGCCCAGATAGGCGGCCATGTCCTGGTGGCGGATCAGCGCCGCCAGGGAATCGGCCACCAGCTGCCGCTGCTCGTCATCAAGCCGGCGGCCATGGACTTTCAGCACCATGGCGCCGAGGCCGTAGGCCTGGCAGCGTTGCCGCTCGCCGTCCAGGATTCGCAGCCAGCCGGCGTCGTCCAGCAGCCCGGTTCCCGGATCGCGGCTTTCTTCCTCGAAAAACTCCGTAACCCGCTGCTGGTCCAGCCCGGCCAGATTCCAGACCAGGGCCGTTTCCAGAAGGCGGGCCTGGCGTTGCAGGGCGGCCTGGACGTCGTTCCGGTCCAGGTCCGGGCGAGGCTCCGGGCTGAGTGCGCACAGGGTTCCGAACAGCGCACCGGTGTGGTCGCGCAGTGGCAGGCCGACATAGGCCCGTATCGAGAGTTGATCGGTGATGGGTGCGTTGCGGTACGCTTCTTCCCGGTTGACGTCCGGGCAGACCAGTGGCCCCAGGTCGTTGACCCGCCGATGGCAGATACTGTCACGCCAAGCCAGCATGTCGCCGCGATCCAGGTCATAGCCCTCGCCGCAGACGTTCAACAATAACCAGTCCTCCCCACGGCGGCGGGTGAGAAACCACATCGCCATGCCGAACCGGGACTGCAAGTCGAGCAGCTGGGTATCGACGAATTCCGTGAAAGAGTGCGTTTTCCCCCAATGCATAATTATTATCGCATAGCACGTGAATGGCGCCGCCATTCTGTGCTTGCGATGCCGGGTCCGCAAGGGGGGCGAACTGACATCACGCCGTGCGTGGCGGCCGGATGCTGAACCCTACGCCCGGCAGGGTTTCCAGAAGCGCCTGCTCGAACGGCTTATCCACCGCCTTGCGCAGATTATAAAGGTGGCTGCGCAGGGCGTCGGAATCGGGCACCAGATCACCCCAGAGCTCATGTTCGAGCTGCTCGCGGCTGACCACCTTGGGGGATTCGCGCATCAAAATACGCAGAATGCGGAAGGCGGTGGGGGACAGCTTGAGAATCTGGCCTTCGCGGCGCACTTCCTGGCGGGCGGGATCCAGTTGCAGATCCGCCACGGTGAGCAGATTCGGCGCCACTTCGCGGCGCTCGCGACGCACCAGCGCCTGTACCCGGGCCACCAGCTCGGGCAGCGCGAAGGGTTTGACGATGTAGTCGTCGCCGCCGCGGGCAAAGCCTTCCAGCTTGTCGTCCAGCTGGTCCCGGGCGGTCATGAAGATCACCGGGGTATCCAGGGCCAGCTCCTTGCGCAGGTACTGACAGAAACTGTAGCCGTCCTCCCCGGGCAGCATCACGTCCAGCACCAGGATGTCATAGTGATGCTCCTGGACCAGTGTGCGGGCCAGGGTGGTGTCGCTGGCGTAGTCCACCAGCGCGCCTTCCTGTTCCAGAAATTCGACCACGGTTTGCGCCAGTTGGCGGTGGTCTTCGACCAGCAAAACGGACAGATTTTTCACGGCGTTGCCTCCTATACCTGAGAGTATAGTCCGCCCAAGGGCGTCAAGAAGCCGTCAATCATCATCACGTGATCGCGCGAAGTAGGCCCGCGCCGCCTGATTGACCCGGGGCGCCAGGCGCAGCGAGGCGATCATGGTGGGCAACGCCATCAGCGCGTACATGCTGTCCACCACCTTGATCACCGTGCTCAGCGACGCCACCGCGCCGAGCACCACCAGGATCAGGTAAACCCACACATAATGGTGCTGGTGCCGCGCGCCGATCAGAAAGCCCAGGCATTTGCTGCCGTAATACCAGAACGTGAACACGGTGCTCAGGCTCAACACCCCCACCAGCAGCGCCAGAATCACCGCGCTGTAGTCCACGAACAGGGTGTTGAAGGCATTCACGGTGAGTGACACGCCGTTGTCGTCGCCGCTGCTCCACACCCCGCTGATCAGAATCACCAGGGCGGTGCAGGTGCACACAATCAGGGTGTCGATGATCGGCCCCAACATCGCCACCATACCCTCGCGCACTGGTTCGCGGGTACGCGCGGCGCCGTGGGCCATGGCCTCGGTGCCGATACCGGCTTCATTGGAAAACGCCGCCCGCCGGATACCGGTGATGATCACCGCGCCCAGTACGCCGCCGGCGGCGGCTTCGCCGGTGAAAGCGTCGCGCACGATCAGGGTGAGCGCCGGCCACACCTGGTCGGCGTGCAGCACCAGCACCACCGCGGTGAGCAGCAAGTAGCCGGCGACCATGGCCGGCACCAGAATACCGGTGACCCGGCCAATGCGGGGCAGCTTGCCCGCCACCACCGCCAGCACCACGGCGGCCAGAAACAGGCCGAACAGCAGGTCGAACAGGAAATGGTCGTCGGCGCCGGTCCAGCCGGCGGGCACGGCGATCGCCTCGCGAATGATCTCGGTGAGCTGGTTGACCTGGAAAATGGGCATGGTGCCGAGCAGGCCGGCGAGGGCGAAAAAATAGGCCAGCGGCCGCCAGCGCGGCCCAAGCGCCTCGCGGATAATGTACATGGGGCCGCCCTGGAGCTCGCCTTCGCTGTCGCGGCCCCGGTACATCACCGCCAGTGTGCAGGTGTAGAACTTGGTGGCGATGCCGAGAATCGCGCTCACCCACATCCAGAAGATGGCGCCGGGGCCGCCCACGGAAATCGCCACCGCCACGCCGGCCACGTTGCCCATGCCCAGGGTGCCGGACAAGGCGGTGCTCAGCGCCTGGAAATGCGACAGCGTGCCTTCGTCCTTATTGTCCGCCGGGCGGAACAACAGACGCACACCGTCGGGCAGGTGCCGGTAGGGCAGCAACCGGGAATAGAGAAGGAAGAACAGGCCCCCGCCGACCAGCAGGGTAACCAGCGGCGGGCCCCACAGAAAGCCCACCAGGGACCCCAGAGCGGCGTCCAGTCGTTCAAAAAAGTTATCCATGGAGAACCAGACTAGCAGGGTCTCCGCGCTACGTCAGTCACGGCTGCTCAGTCGCGAAGAGCACCGACCCGGGCGAAGCGCTGGCGGTAATGGCTTGGTGACAGCCCGGTGTGGCGCTTGAACAGGCGCGAAAAACTGCTCACGTCCTGGTAGCCCA
Organism: Alcanivorax sp.; assembly: GCA_041624875.1. Classification (GTDB taxonomy): domain Bacteria; phylum Pseudomonadota; class Gammaproteobacteria; order Pseudomonadales; family Alcanivoracaceae; genus Alloalcanivorax. The sequence goes on along the minus strand of JBFJUC010000020.1, from coordinate 5,992 downwards.
CCTGCTCCGCCAGATGGCTCAGATTGGTGGCGCCACGTTCCAGCATCTTGCGCGACGCCTCGATCCGCACGCGCTGCAGGTACTGAAGGGGCGGCTCGGCCAGGGCGCTGGTGAAACGGCGCTGCAACTGACGGGGGCTCAGGTGCACACGTTCGGCCAGCTCCGCCAGGGTGGCCGGCTGGGCATAATGCTCATGGAGCCAGGCCTGCACCTTTTGCACCTGCTCATCGCGGTGGTAGGTCTTCGCCGGAAGACCGGCGTACACGCTCTGCGGGTCGTTGCGCACATCGATGACGAACGCCTTGGCCAGTTCCCGGGCCATGTCCGCGCCGCAGAAGCGCTCCACCAGCAAAATGGTCAGGTCCCGCCAGGCGGTACCGCCGCCGGCGCAGAAAATATTGCCGTCGCGGGTGATCAGCTCCCGCTCATCCAGATTCACTTGCGGGTAGCGCTCCCGGAACAGCTGGCTGTACCCCCAATGGGTGGTGGCCCGGCGGCCGTCCAGCAGCCCTGCCTCGGCGAGCAGGAAGGAGCCGGTGCAGTTGCTGGCCACGTCGGCGCCGCCGGCGTGCAGAAAACGCAGCCATTCCAGGGTGTCGCGTTCGGCGCGCAGCACCTGGGTGATCTCGTTGCCGATGGTGGGTACCACCACCAGGTCGCACTGGTCGACCCGCTCCAGGGCGGTGTCCACGGCGATGCGCATGCCGGCGGTGCAGCGCACCGGCTCACCGCCCCGGGACACCACCTGCACTTTGAACTGACGGTTGAGCGGCTCGCCGTGAATACGGTTCCAGGTGACGCCGGTAAGGTTGAGCAGGTCCATCACCCCGGTCAGGGCGGAGGCGAAAACGCCGTCGTAGGCGAGCACGCTGACTTGGTACATCGTAGGTTGGGCCCCGCGTTGTCGTGAATCACCATGAATAAGTCATGGGCGACAATACCAGTCCGAGGCGGTCGCTGCCATCATAAGCGCCATCTTGAAACAGACCCGCGCTGGTTCTACAGAGTCGCATATCGTCATCAGGCTCGGGAGCCTGCTTCGGCAGGCAAGCTATGACGGTAATTTCGAGCCCCGCTCCCCGCGGGGCTTTTTTTTGCCCGCTCTACAGGTTCAGGTAGCGGTTCAGGTCGAGGATACCCGCTTGGGTGGGCTCGTGGGCTTCCATGTAGCGCAGCGGCGCGTGGAAGTGGGTCCAGAAATCGGTCTGCGTGCGCCGTACCCCGAACCGTTCCACCAGCCGCGTGAAGTCCTTCTCGCTATCCACTCTCCGCATCGCCCGGGCGAACGCTTTCAGATCATCGTGTGCTACCCGGAAAATGAAGTTCGGGTAGCTCAGCAGTACGCCGGGGTACACCGTCAGGGTGTCCTTCTCCGGCTGGTAGCGCAGCGACTCGCCGAACATGAACGCCACGTTGGAGTGGGCGCGGTTGCGCAGCAGAGAGTACACCGCCTGCTCGCCATCGCCGTCCACCAGCAGCAGGCTGGCTTCCGGCATATGGGCGACCACTGGCAGGCGCGCCGACGGCTGGGAGGCGATGGCGCTCAGGGCTTGCTCAACGTCCCGTTCCAGGGCGGTGGCGTCGGCGCGGCTGCAGTGCTCGCCGTCGCAGCGGTTGATCGGGTCCGGACGGGCGTTGAGGGCGCCAAACCGGTCCAGCAGGCCGGCATTGAATTCGTTCATAGGCGTGGCGCTGCGGTAGTCGATCGCCGTGGGCACGTCGGTGTCCACATCCTCATAGCTGACCAGCAACTTGAGCTGACCGGTTTTCTGGTACCAGTTCTTGAGCACCGGTTTGCGGGCGTCGGCGGGCAAAAAGCGCAGGGTGTTCTGTTCCGCGCCGTTACGGATCAGGTCGAAATAGAGCCGCGTCTGCGCCTTGTGCGACACCGAGCCGAACACGTCGAAGTTGGCCACCAGGCTGTAATAGGTGCGTTCGAACAGGGGATAGTCCATCACCCAGCTGGTCAGCGGGTAGTCGCCGATCAGCCCTTTGCGCACCGAGGAATTGTCGTGGTGGCGGAAGATGGTGAGCAGGGCATTGGGGTTGTCGCCGTCGCCGGCCCAGATGTCGTTCCAGCCTGGCCCTTGCGGTTGTTCGGCGCGGTAGGCCTCGGCTCTGTGACGCAGATAATCGTTCCGGCGGTGGGTGTATTTGAGCCACTCCGGGCCCAGCTTTAGCAGGCTGTCTTCCTGTCCGGGCAGGGCGATCAGGTCGGAGACCTTGGCGCGGTAATCGGCGTCGGTGATGTAGAGGTCGTGGTCCGGGTCCTGGAACACCGCCCAGAAACGGTCGCGGATCACGTCGGTGGCGATCTGCCCGCGGCACACCGGGCCGCGAATGAAGGTGCGCACGAAGTACTCGGCGTCGTCGAGCATGATCTGGTAGCGCGCCCGGGCGGGCAAGGCGGCGAAGGTGGTAAAGGGGTTGGCCCGTTCCGATTCGCTGTAGCCGGGCAGGGCATCGATGTGCCACGGCGTGTCGAACAGCAGGTTTTCCATGCGCTGGCGCTTGGCGTCGTTGAGCGCGAAGGTGATGTGGGTCTTGTGAACCAGGGCGCCGGTCACCGGGCGCAGGCGGTACCAGAAGCGGTCGCCGGGATCGTCGTTGGGGCGCCGGGTCGCCACCGGTCGCACCGGTTCGCCGGGTGGCGTCAGGGAGCGTTCCAGAGTGAAGAAATGGTCCGGTTTGCGGTCCTCGTCCTGGCCGAAATACAGGTGCGCCAGGAACAGATGTTCGTAGAGCCAGCGGGCCGCCAGTTGCTGCCGGTTGCCCTCCCGGTTGAACCAGGTTTCCCAGGCGCGCACCTGCTCGCGCTCACGCTCGGACAGGGTCACCCGGTCGTCGCCGGGGGGCGCGCCTTGGGCCAGCCAGGCACGCAGGGTGTCGAATTCGTCGTCATTGAGGGCCGGGGTGCCCAACGGCATGCCACCCAGGGGGTGCTTCTCGGCGTAGTCGTCCATCTCGTCCGGCGCCGGGCACTGGTTGTCCCGTTTCAGCCCCAGGGCGACGTCCTCCGGCAGGGGTTCGTCGGGCTCGAAACGGTGGGCTCGGCCCAGCTCCAGCATCCGGTAGAGCAGCGATTCTTCCAGTCCGCGGGTGCTGTCGATCACGGAGAAGAAACCGCGTTCGCGCCACTCGGCGGTGGTCTGCGCGTCGGTGAGCAGGCGGGTGGGCTCGGCCGCTTCCGTGCGCTGGGCGTAGACCGACATGGGCGAGGCGCCCCGGTCGAGGCCGGCGGCGGTTTCCAGTTTCAATTGGCAGGGGGCGTCGTAGCAGCCGTGGCAGGCAATACACTTTTGTTCAATGATCGGACGAATCTGCTGGTTGAAACTCACCGGCGCGGTGGGGGCCGGAATGTCGGACGCCGCCGGCGCTTCGTCGCAGGCCGCGAGCAGGGGAACAATCAGCAGTAATGCCCCGAGCAAGGGCGAGCGGATGGTTTTGGCCATGGGTCCCTCCGGTTCCAGACGCCGGCAAGTTTAGCGGACCCGGCCTGAGTAGGCACTAGCGACGATGTGTCGCGGTCTTTTAGAACATCGACATCATGGCCGCCGCCCAGGCGATCACCAGGGCCAGTACCGCGGCGGCGGTGAGCAAATGGCGCAGGTGGCGATACCAGTCGGGCAGTACTTCGAAGAACACCATCTGCTCCGAGCCCCACACGAACACCAACCCGGCGATCAGCATCGGCAGGCCGAACTCCACCGGCAGCATCAACGCCACCCAGCCGATCATGGCGGGCATAATGCCGAACAGCAGCGTGCCGATATGGTTGCGCTGGTCCAGGCCGGAGAGGGCGCGGCCCCAGTGCACGGCACCGAGGAAGGCGAGGATCACGGCGGCGTAGCCGGTGATCGAGTCCAGCGCCCAGGTACGCAGGCCGTCGTGCCAGGTCAGCAGCGCCAGTGCATAGAACGGAATCAGGCCGCCGATACCAAGACCGCGGGCCATCATTTTATTTCGTCTCAGGAAACGGTCGGACACCGGTGTGTTCCCCCTTGGTGAGCCACGGCCTTGAAATTAACGCCGTCGGGGTGAAGGGGCTGCCAATCTTTTCAGGGCCGGATCCAGACTACGCTTCACCTTTGGTCCGTGAAAGCGGGCATGGGAAACGGCGTTAACGTTTTCGGCAGATAAAGCGGGTGGGCGGGTTCGCCGGAACCGTTCAGGCGCAGGCAATGCAGCGCCGGCAGCTGGCGGCGCACGCGCAGCGCGCGGTCGCCGTTGCGGCCATGGTTGCCCCAGCCCGCCACCACCAGGGCGGCGTCGCGGCCGAGGCGGCGCAGCCAGGCGTCGTTGCGCGGTCCCACCGGGTCATCGGCGGCGAACAAATCGCGCGGGTAGGTGGCGCGGAACGCGAACAGATTGGCCACGCACAGGCCGGAATAGCCCCAGTCGCGGGCAAAGCCGATGCAGCGGCGAATGGTGGGGTCGTCACGGCGATGGTCGGCGGTGGAGGGGTTCAGGCCCACCAGCAAGACATAGTCGTCGCCGGGCGCCCAGCGCCGCCATAAGGCGTAGCGATAGCGCCGGCAGCGCGAAAAGTTAGCGCCCCGCTGCATGTCGTCACCGATGGCCCGTTTTGCCAAGGTGTCATTCATCCCGGTCATGGCGGCGCATTTTAGGGCCTGTTTACACTGGCGTCACTTTTCACTGCCCAGGAAGCCGGTATTCATGGAATTTATTGATGTACTCAATGCCCGCCACAGCACCCGGGCGTTCACCGACGAGCCGATACCCGAAGACCGTTTGCAGCGTGTGCTGGATCGGGCCGCGGCCTCCCCGAGCTGGTCCAACACCCAGCCCTACCAGATCGCCCTGGCCCAGGGCGTCGAGTTGAAAAGCCTGGGCGATGAACTCAGCGAGCGCTTCGAGCGGCTGGCGCCGTTGCAGCGCGCGCCGGCCTGGAAAAAGGCGATGGCCGCCCTGCGCCGGTCGTCGGCACTGCCGGACGGGGATTTCCGGCCGGTGATTCACTACCCGGATGATCTGCAGCCCCGCCGCGTGGCCACCGGCAAGGGCCTGTACCGGCATCTCGGCATCGGCCGTGACGACGGACAGGCGCGGCACCAGCAGATGGCCGCCAACTTCCGCTTTTTCGGCGCGCCCGCCGCGCTCTTTCTGTTCGTCCACAAAGGGTTGGGCGTCTACAGCGTCCTCGACGCCGGCATTTTTCTGCAAACGCTGATGCTGGCCGCCACCGACGAAGGACTCGCCAGCTGTGCCCAGGGGGCGCTGGGCCTGTGGCGCTCACCGCTGGAGAAGCGGTTCCGTATACCCCGCCATTACCAGCTGTTGTGCGGCGTGTCCCTGGGCTTCGCCGCCGACCAGCCGGTGAACCGCTTCCGCCCTGAAAAGCTGCCGGTGGCCGAGCTGATGATCCCGCGCCGGGCGCGCTGAGCGTTTCCGGTTTTCCAAACTTTTTACTTATTTCGCCGACGATGCGCCTTGAAAACAGGCACCCTGGAGATCAGGCATGGCTTACATGGATGAGAAAGGAGAGACGCATGAGCGAGCACGTTTATAAAAAACTTGAGCTGGTAGGTTCTTCCAAGGACAGCATTGAGGACGCGGTACGCAACGCCATCGCCGCGGCGGGCAAGAGCGTCAATAACGTGGAATGGTTCGAAGTGCAGGAGACCCGGGGCCATGTAGAGAACGGCCAGGTCGCCCACTTCCAGGTGGTCGTGAAAGTGGGCTTCCGGGTGGATGCGTAATTTAGACCGCTTCGAGTCCGAGCGCCCGCTGACACACGCGGGCGGTGCGCAGCTGGTGCAGCTGGCGGGTGCTGAGACCCTCCGGCAGTTGCACCGTGCTGTGGTCACTGTGAATACGAATGGCGCCGATCTGCGCGCTGGATAACCCGCCTTCATTGGCGATCGCGCCCACCAGATTGCCCGGGCGCACGCCGTGGGTCTCGCCCACTTCCACCCGATAAATCTTCATCGGACCGGTATCGCGAGCGGCCTTGGGCCCCTTGGTGCGATCG